>CAYULR010000202.1:4603-5277 GCA_964445685.1 uncultured Algimonas sp. | reverse complement strand
ACGACCGCGTCCACGACATCTCCAACTACATCAAGCGCGGCAAGATCTGGGAAGCGTTCGAGTCCGAGCAGCGCCCGATCCTGCTGATCGACGAGATCGACAAGGCGGACATCGAGTTCCCGAACGACCTTCTGCACGAACTCGATAAGATGAGCTTCCACGTCTACGAGACGGGCGAGACGGTCACGGCGGAGAACCGCCCGATCATCATCATCACGTCGAACAATGAAAAGGACCTACCCGACGCGTTCCTGCGCCGCTGCTTCTTCCACTACATCCAGTTCCCGGACGAAGAGACGATGGCGCAGATCGTCGAGGTCCACTTCCCCGACCTGAAGCCGCGCCTGCTGTCGGCCGCGCTGAAGCGTTTCTTCGAAGTGCGCGCCATGCCGGGCCTGAAGAAGAAGCCCTCCACGTCGGAACTATTGGACTGGCTGAAGCTGCTGCTGGTCGAGGACATCGACCCGGAGACGCTGCGCGAGACGGACAAGACGAAGATGATCCCGCCGCTGCACGGGGCGTTGCTGAAGAACGAACAGGACGTGCACCTGTTCGAACGGCTGGCCTTCCTGACGCGCCGCGAGAGCTAGCGTCCATGCCGTTTCCGCGCCGCCGCGGCGTGGCGGTGTTACAGCTTACAAAAAGCCAAAAACGGGCCGCCAGCGCCCCGGGTT
>CAYULR010000202.1:0-4593 GCA_964445685.1 uncultured Algimonas sp. | reverse complement strand
GCCCGAGGGCCGCTTTTTCTGTACCTGAATGTCAGGGCAAAGCCGTTCTACAGACCCAGCAACAAGGCCAGGAAGAACATCAGAACGGCCATGATCCACGATTTGACGACATCAAGCATGGCTGTGCCATATCACGGATTGCAAAGCCGCGCTAGACAGCCGCGTCCGATTTTCGGAACGCGGCCGCCTGAAACCTGCAACCGCTACCAGAAGACCGCGTAGAGCGCGACCAGGATGGCGATGATGAGGATCGAGGACAGGTCGAACCCGCGCGTCGTCTTCATCTGAACGTCGCCCAGCGGCAGGATGCGTTCGGCTTCGGGCGCGGCCGTGAAACGGCTCACCACGATGCCCGCCAGCATGCAGAGCAGGAAGACGCCCCAGATGCGGTTGACGAACTGCAGGTCCGGCGCGCCAAACTTCAGCGCGATGCTGACCACGACCGAAATGATCAGGGCCGCAAACGCGCCCGCACTGTTCGTGCGCTGCGCGAACATGCCCAGCAGGAACACGGCCACCACGCCCGGCGCGATGAAGCCCGTATATTCCTGCACCGTCTGGAAGGCGCTGTCGAAACCACCGAGGAAGGGCTGCGCGGCGAAGACGGCGATGATCATGGCGAGCACGGCGATGCCGCGGCCCACGGTGACGTAGTGACGCTCGCTCTCGTTCGGCTTCATCATGGAGCGGTAGACGTCCATGGTCGCGATCGTGGAGATCGAGTTCACCATGGAAGCCAGCGACGACACGATGGCCGCGACCAGGGCCGCGAAGATCAATCCGCGAAGACCGGCCGGCATCAGGCCCATGACGGACGGGTAGGTCCGGTCCGTCTGCGCATTCAGCGTCGCGCCGTCCAGTGCGCCGAATTCCGGCATGACCAGCAAGGCGGCCGCAATGCCCGGCACCACGATGATAAGCGGCATGATAAGCTTCAGCGAGGCCGCGAAGACGAGGCCTTTCTGCGCTTCCTGCAAATCCTTCGCGCCCAGCGCCCGCTGGATGATGTATTGGTTGAAGCCCCAATAGGACAGGTGCAGCACCCACAGCCCGCCCAGCAGCGTCCAGATGCCCGGCAGCGAGTCGTAGCCCGCATCGCCCTTGTCGAAGATCATCTCGAACTTGTCGGGCAGTTCCGTGTACATGCGCTCGAACCCGCCAAAGAGCGAGCCGCCGCCGATCATGGACACTGTCAGCCAGGCGATGATGAAACCGCCGACGACGAGGATGACGACCTGGATGATGTCGGTCAGCGCGACCGCCTTCAGCCCACCCACGATGGAGTAGGCAATGGCGAAGGCGCCCAGCGCCGCCATGGCCCAGAACACGTCGAGACCCGTCAGCGTCTGGATGGCGAGACCACCTAGCCACAGCACCGTGGTGAGGTTCACCAGCGTGTAGAGCGCAATCCAGTAGACCGACATGGTCGTCTTCACGCCCGCGCCGAAGCGCTGGTCGAGGAATTGCGGCATGGTGTAGATTTCGCGCTTGAGGAAGATCGGCAGGAAGAACTTCGCTACGAGCAGCAGCACGATGGCCGCCTGCCATTCGTACGCCGCGATGGCGAGGCCGATGCGGAAGCCCTCCCCGCTCATGCCGATGATCTGCTCGGCGGAGATGTTCGCGGCGATCAGCGACGCGCCGATGGCCCACCAGGGCAGCGAACGCCCGGCGAGGAAATAGTCTTCCGTGGTTTTCTGAGCGCCCGCTTCTTCGCGGCTCACATAGAGCGCGAGTGCGAACAGTCCGATGGCGTAAACGGCGAGCACGCCGAAATCCAAGCCCGATAGAGCCATGGTGATCTCCCCTTTTCAACAGCCGCCCCCGGCGGTCGTCGAAAAGGCTTGGGCGAGAATGACAACGGTGTCAACGACGCGGCGCTAGTCTGCTGGGGGTCTGTCGGGACAGGGGTCCTGCCGCAGGCGTCTCCTGCGGTGCCAGCTCTGCCACTTCAGGAACAGACGATAGCCGAGACCGGCCAGCTGACGCAAGCCGGGGACGCCGAATAGAAAGGCGAAATGGCGGAACCCGGGAAGAACGCGCCAGATCCGCGCGAATGCATCCACGCCGAGATGCCACTCGGTCAGGCTCTGGCTCTCCGGGCGGCCCAGGACATCTCTCACATGGAAGACACCCAGCAAATCCTCACGCGACTTCCCAGCCGGCAGCTCGCCCTCGCCCAGCCCTGTGATATCTGTCCAGAGAATACGGCCATGACGATCCGCCCGCGCGTAGAGATCGACTTCCCACGCGCAGATCGGGCACTCGCCGTCATAGAAGACCTGGATCATCGGAGCCGCGTTCATGAGAAGGAGATAGGCACTCACGCTCTGAAAGCGAGGCGCAAGCACCTGCCTGCGCGCAATTCACGCGCGGCGGCATCGTTATACGCCCAATCAGGAAAGAAAGTGGCGGAGACGAAGGAGGTACAGTAGACGACAACGAGACTGTCGAAGACTTTCTCCTTGAAGACATCGAAAACAAGTCATCCGAGTTCATCAAGGACTGTCTGTCTCGCCTTGATTGGGAAGAGATGCAGGAGCTTGTCGCCGGTGTCCTTCGTGGAATGGGATACAAGACCCGCGTATCGCCAAGAGGCCCCGACAGGGGCAAAGACATCATAGCCTCACCAGACGGCTTCGGTTTCGAGAACCCGCGTATCTTCGTGGAGGTTAAGCACCGCATCAACAGTTCCATGGGTGCGGGGGAGATCAGGTCGTTTCTTGGCGGTCGTCACGACGGCGACAAGGGAATCTATGTAAGCACAGGCGGCTTCAGCAAAGATCCCTATTATGAAGCGGATCGGGCGAAGATACCTTTAGTGTTGATGACCTTGGAAGAATTATCTCAAGCCATACTGGACAATTATGACGAACTTGACTTGAGAACTAAGGTGTTAATCCCGCTCACAAGGATCTACTGGCCTACATAAAAGAGGATAAGACGTTCGGAAGGAGATAGAACACAGCACTCGTTTTCAAAGAAACGCCACCCTTTCAGGTGTTTTTACCTGCACATGGCGAATCTAGAAAAAACGAATCTAGGGGTACTTAATATCACTAGTCTCAACTTCAAAATACTAGAGCGAGTCTCGTCGCAAGCGGCATCTTTTCAGTTCCGACCATGAGACCGTACAAAAGACGGAACTCGACGAATACTTCGCCATACTTGGGATTCACCTGAAGCTTAAGAATGTAAGGCTGTGCGGCTATCCAATGGGTCACGATTATGGTCCTCATGTAGTGTCTGATAACCATGTAGTCGAGAACACCTCTTTGCAGCCCGATAGAAATTAGCTCAAAGTTGTTCATCACCAAATCAATTGATGAATGCGCTTCCAGCAGCTCTTCTTTTGTCAAGTTGAGCTTTTGCACGTCGATATTGGATATGTCTCGGTCTACGAAATCAGGTAGCATCTCGGAATTAGCAATCGTCACAAAAATCTTGTGCGCCTTGATGTAGTCGTGATCGTTAAGGATCGACGAGAGATACTCCAGAGTTCCACGTCGCCTAGAGACAATCCTTTGAGAGTAGATCGCCCATAGGGCGATTGACGCGGTGATTAGCGCAACAAGGACCGTTGCAGCATCCAAGGCTGACTTACCCTCTTCAACCATAAAAAAAGGAGCACTTAAGCTCCCTAAACGATTGTTTTGTTGGCAACTTTAAGCCGCCATAGCCCTCTAATGAGAGAGGTTGTCTCAATGCAATAAGTGTCTTCATCGTATTTCTCTTCACTTTCTGTGTGTCCTTGCAGCTTGGTAGGGCTTGGTCAACGCGAAGTTTCCACGCGAAAACCATAACACTTCAACCACAACGTCTGATTAACAGGAAAAGTTCAATCTTTCTAACGACATAGTCGTACGATTCTTGCTTCATCAAGGCCAAGAACAGCAACACAAAAGTCGTGTAGAACCAGCTGTATGCTGGCAACAAGCTACCAATAGTCAGCAGAAGACTCAGAATCAATGTCTTGACGCAGCCTGCTGCACGTCTTGCGGCTTCGGATTCTACAGTTCGATTACAGTTAGGGTAAGGCGCAAAATCCTCGCGCCATATCAGTAAGAGGAAAGGCTAACGCCTTGCCACGATACTATTCAAGTAAAGAGATGACTACAGCTATCAGACAGGCAACTAAGCGGACGGGCAACTTAGTCGTCGATCGTGCAACAGCTCATTAGCTCGACATGCACAGGAAGCCGCTCGCTGTATGAACATTTCAATAGAGGCCGGGTCGAGATAAGTATTCGCTTCTTCCACACTTTCATATAACCGACCCTGCACGCCCTCAACTGTTGTGTAGCTATGAGAGTGCACGATCTTGTTGCGTTCCTGAAATACAGCAGCCGCTTCTACAGTAAGAGAAGATAAGTCTTCTAGATAAGACCTTTCGAGATCGTCAGCATAGCACTCAACAAGTCTTGAAAGTGATCTGACTAGTCTTCCGCTAGGTTGACTAAGAGTCTGCGCGTAAAACGGATTTCTAGTATGCTCACTAGTAAAACACTCTTCGATACGCCTGCCGATAGAACGGATTCCTGAGTCAAGATACTGACACACACATATTGCATGCCCAATCGGCATAACGAATTC
>CAYULR010000201.1:502-5279 GCA_964445685.1 uncultured Algimonas sp. | reverse complement strand
GTGGTGCCCATGTTCCACGTCTCCGCCTGGGGCCTCGTCTACTCCGCCGCCATGGTCGGTGCGAAGCTGATCATGCCGGGGCCGGGCCTGGACGGCGCGAACCTGTCGCGCATGATCAACGAAGAAGGCGTGACGCTGATGGCGGGCGTGCCGACCGTGTGGCTGGGCATCTACAATCACTGCAAGGCAGAAGGCATCGAGCTGCCGACCGTGAAGAAAGCCCTCGTCGGCGGGTCGGCCCTGCCGGAGAGCCTGCTGCGCGCCTACGAACAGGACTTGGGCATCCCGATGCAGCAGGGCTGGGGCATGACGGAAACGTCGCCGCTGGGCTCCACCTATGCGCCGCACCACAAGACCGACACGAGCGACTACGACGCCACCGTGCCGCACAAGCTCATGGCGGGTCGCCGCATCTGGGGCGTGGAAATGCGCATCGTCGACGATGAAGGCAACGAGCTGCCGTCCGACGGCGAAGCGACCGGCCACCTGCATGTGCGCGGCCCCTGGGTTGCATCGGGCTACTTCAAGGGCGCAGGCTCCGATGCCTTCACCGACGATGGCTGGTTCGCGACGGGCGACGTCTCCGCGCTGCACCCGGAAGGCTACATGGAAATCACCGACCGTTCCAAGGACGTCATCAAGTCCGGCGGGGAGTGGGTGTCCTCCATCGAGGTCGAGAACGCGGCCTGCGACCACCCCGAAGTCGCCATGGCGGCCTGCATCGGCGTGCGTCACGAGAAGTGGCAGGAACGCCCCATGCTGATCGTGCAGCCCGTGCCCGGCAAGACGCCCGACACGGACGAGATCAAGGCCTGCATCGCCAACAAATGCGCCAAATGGTGGATGCCCGATGCCATCGTCTTCCAGGACGAGCTGCCGCTGGGTGCGACGGGCAAGATCCTGAAACGCGAGCTGAAGACGCAGTACAAGGACTTCGACCTGGAAAGCGCGGCATAGGTCACGCCGTCGCAAGATACTCAGCCGCCGCGTCCGTCGCGGCGGCTCTTCTGTGCGGATGCGCGACCCAGCTGCGCTCCGACGCGCCGCCCATCATCCACACGCTCTTCCTGACTTGCGAAAGCGGGGATGGCAGCCTCTGGCAGTCACGTCTTTCCGTGGTGGAGAGCGACGACACGCATGATTACGGTCTGGCGACGGCGCACGGTCTGATGGACCGGAGCGACTGCACGGTCTCGGATGACGGCCATGACCGCCAGCAGGTCGTCGGCCGACGCCTGTCGCCCGACTTCGACCCGGACATTCCCGAATCCGTCTTCGAAGACTGGGCCGTCATCAAGTTCGAACGGATGTCCCGTCCGGGTCTCGTCCGGTTCGACCTGTCGGACGCGGTCGGCGGGGATGAAACGATCACCACCGCCTACATCCCCAAGGGCCGGGGGCTGCTGGTCAACCAGAAGCCCTGTCCCATCAACTACCGCGACGTCCGCGTTCCGCCCCTTGGCGAGCTGACCGCCTACCCGACCCATGCCTGCCGGACGCAAGGCGGGCAGTCGGGCACGCCGATGACCGTGGGCGACACGTCTGAGACGCAAAGGCTGTTCGGAATGAATACGGGCCGCACATTCTTCTACGCGGAATGGAACGGGCAGGGGCCGCGTTGGTACGGGCGGTTCATCCCGCTCACCCCCAAACGCGTCGGCGCGATCCAGCGCGAGATCGACCGGTTGAAAGTGAAGCCATGAACGCCCGTTTGATCGCATCCGTCGCCGCCCTCTGCCTGAGCGCCTGCGCAGGGGTTGAGAACCGGATCGACACGACGGACGCCGAGGTCTTCGGCGACACGCTCTACCTGTCCGGCACGATGAACAGCCGGACCTATGACGAGATCGAACGGCTGCTGGACCGCAATCCGGGTCTGAGGCGCGTGGAGATCGGGATCATCGATGGATCGGTCGATGACGATGTGACCTTGGCGACGGGGCTGCTGATCCACGATGCGGGGTTGGACACGCATTTGCGCGCGGACAGCTTTATCGAGTCGGGCGGCGTGGACCTGTTCTGCGCGGGTCGGACGCGCACGGCGGAACGCGGTGCTCATGTCGGAGTGCATGCCTGGGCGTACAATGAGGATGGTTTCTCGGGCGACGCCCTCCCGCCGGAGGACCCGGCCCACGCGCCCTACACGGATTATTTCTCCGAAGTCGGCTGCCCGGTGTCGTTCTATTGGTTCACCATGCAGGCCGCGCCCGCGTCGGATATATACATCATTGATGAGGCCGAGTTGGTGGCGCAGGGGGTCGTGACCGCGTTCGTGGACTGAGCCCGACAACAACCTTTCTTGCTCGCTCATTCCCGCGAACGTGGGAATCCAGTGATGGAGTTTGGGCGCGGACAAGGATGGTATGGCAACATCAGCGACTTTACTGACATTTAGCCCTGCCTCTTCTTCCTGTCCGTTATCCCAGACTGGATTCCCGCGTTCGCGGGAATGAGCGAAGAAAAAAAAGAGGGTTCAGGCCGCAGGCTGGCTTTCGCCGATCTCGAACAGGCGTCCGCGCTCCGTCCACAGGATGATCGCAAGCGACGTCAGGCCCAGACCGACATAGCCCATCAGGATCGGCACGACCGTCCCGTCGAACTGCTGCGCGATGGCCAGCCCGATCAGGCTCGCCCCCGTGGAGGTGAAGAAGCCGTAGACCGCATTGGCCGTGCCCGCGATGTCGCCCATCGGCTCCAGCGCGATGGAGGCGAAGTTCGCGCCCATCATGCCGAAACAGGCGAAAGCGACGATGAACAGGCCGTAGAAAACCCAGAAATTCCCGGCCCCGTATTTCATGTAGAGCAGGTTGATCACGCTCGACGCGATGAAGATCAGCACCATGGTGTGGCTGATGCGGCGCATACCGACCTTCTCCACGATGCGGCTGTTCAGATAGTTCATGACGGCCAATCCGCCGGCGATCCCGGCAAAGTAGGCCCAGAACAGCTCGCCCCGGCCGAACACCTCGTCGAACACCTGCTCGCTGGCGGCGATGAAGGCGAAGAGCGACCCGAAGATCACCCCGGACGCGCACATATAGCCGAAGCTGCAACGGTGCGTCAGGACACGGCGGAAGCCTTCCAGGACGTTGCCGATATTGATGGGACGCGGCTCCCTCATTGTGGCGGGCAGGCGGAACGCGGTCCACAGGAAGACGAGGGCGGCGAAAATGCCCAGCATCCCGAACGTCCACGGCCATCCCATCAGGGCGATGATGATCGTCCCGATGCCCGGCGCCAGGATCGGCACCACCATGAAGACGGTGAAGACCAGGCTCATGATCCGCGCCATGGACCGCCCGGACGACACGTCCCGGATGATGGCCCCGGCGCTGACCCGCGTGCCTGAACAGGAGACGCCTTGCAGCAACCGGAACAGCAGCAGCATCTCGAAACTGGGCGCGAACATGCAGGCTATGCCGAAAATGGCGTAGCCGATCAGCGAGACCTGCAGCAGGATCTTCCGTCCGAACCGATCGGCGACCGGGCCCCAGATCAGCTGCGGAAAGCCGAAGCCCAGCACGAAGGCGACCACGATCCATTGCTGGTCGTTGGCGTTCTCGATTCGGTAGAAATCGCCGATCTGTTCCAGCGCGGGCAGCATGATGTCGATGCCGAGCGCCTGCAGCCCGAAGATCGCGGCCATCATGGCCACGAACTCGCGCACGCTGATCGTCAGCGCAACGGGCTCCGGCTGCGCTGGATGCGCCGGATGCGTCTGTGTCTGAACCCCCTCGGTCATAGGGTGCGCCTACGCTTCGGGTTAAACTGTTTCAATCCGTAATCAGGCGAGGGTGTCGGAAATCATGTGGGCGCTGGACCGGCCCGATCGGGCCGCCGTGACGGCTCCGGCCACATTCCGGCCATATAATGTCACAATGTCTAAACGGCCCATTAACCAATTTTGGCGATGCAGGCTTAACCTTTGTCACCAGCCCTCAGAGCGATTCGATGCCGATCCAGTTTCAAATGCCAGAGTCCGTCGAACTTAAACCCCGCATCGTCGTCATCGGCGTGGGCGGGGCCGGCGGGAACGCCGTGAACAACATGATCGAAGCGGGTCTCGACGGTGTCGAGTTCGTCGTCGCCAACACGGACGCCCAGGCGTTGGCGCTGTCCAAGGCCGACCGCAGGGTCCAGATGGGCTCCGGCATCACGCAAGGTCTCGGCGCGGGCATGAAGCCTGAAATCGGCGAACAGTCCGCCGAGGAAAGCCTCGACGAAATCCTGAACCACCTCGAAGGCGCGCACATGCTCTTCGTCGCGGCCGGGATGGGCGGCGGCACGGGCACGGGCGCAGCGCCCGTCATTGCCCGCGCAGCCCGCGACCGCGGCATCCTGACGGTCGGCATCGTGACCAAGCCTTTCATGTTCGAAGGCTCGCGCCGCATGAAGCTGGCGGAGCAGGGGATCGAGAACCTCTACTCTTCCGTCGACACGATGATCACCATCCCGAACCAGAACCTCTTCCGCGTCGCCACCGAGCGCACGACCATGGCCGACGCGTTCCAGCTGGCCGACGAAGTGCTCTACTCCGGCGTTCGAGGCGTGACCGACCTGATGGTCGTGCCGGGCCTGATCAATCTCGACTTCAACGATGTCCGCTCCACCATGGACGAAATGGGCAAGGCCATGATGGGCACGGGCGAAGCGACGGGCGATACGCGCGCCGTCGAAGCCGCCGAGAAAGCCATCAACAACCCGCTGCTGGACGATGTTTCGCTCAGCGGCGCGAAAGGCGTGCTGATCAACATTACGGGCGGCGAAGACCTGACCC
>CAYULR010000201.1:0-492 GCA_964445685.1 uncultured Algimonas sp. | reverse complement strand
CTCTACGAAGGCAACGCCGCCGCCGAAATGATCCGCGGCCAGGTCGATGACGATGCCAGCATCATCGTCGGCTCCGCGCTGGACGCCGCGCTGGACGGGGTCGTCCGCGTCTCCGTCGTGGCCACGGGCGTCGATGCCGACGACCGCAACCAGACGGCAGGCCGCTTCGCCCAGGCCCCGAAAGCCGAAGCGCCGAAGGCCGAGCCCGCCCCGCAGGCCGCTCCGGTCGTGGAACTCGGCGTGCACGAAAAGGCCGAAGCCGAAGCCCGCGCCGCATTTCGCGACTACGGGTTCGAGGAAGAGGCCCAAGCCGTAGCCGTCAACGCACCGGTCGCGCCCGCCGCCGAGGCACAGCCTCAGCACCGCACGGACAGCAACTATCCGCCGCGCGTCCAGGGCGGCCGCGCGACGGCCGTCGCGCAAGCCCCGGCCGCACCGGTCGTGCCGCGCCTCTCGCCCCCGCCCGACGCCCCGGCGCCCGCGCCCGGCCTT
>CAYULR010000200.1:774-5287 GCA_964445685.1 uncultured Algimonas sp. | reverse complement strand
GAAGTGGGCGACGGAAGACGAGCTCAAGGAGATCGACAAAGACATCAAGGCGGCCGTCAAGAAAGCCGCCGACTTCGCCGTGGACGCTCCGGAGCCCGATGCGAGCGAGCTTTGGACGGACGTGCTGATCGAGGCGGCGGAGTAGTCATGCGCAACGTCTCGGCATCCTCCCTCTCCCCTCGGGGAGAGGGTGCCCGAAGGGCGGGTGAGGGGGCTGGACGCCTACTCGCGAAGCATATGTCGAACACCCTCATCCGGCCTTCGGCCACCATCTACCACAAGGGAGAAGGGCAAGCCGAAAAGGAATAGCCAGACGCCATGCCCACCGAACTCCAATATCTCCTGTCCGCCGTCGGCCTCTACTTTTTCATGATCCTCATGCAGGCCGTGGCGGCGACCGTGTCGCGCAAGGCCAGCGTATCGGACCTCGTCGGTGCGCGGGACGACCTGCCCAGCGCGGGCCTGACGCCTTTCCACGGCCGCACGAAGCGTGCGCAGGCCAACTTCACCGAGGGCATGGTCATGTTCGTGCCACTGGTGTTCGCCGTGATCCATACGGGACAGGCAGGCGGGTTGTCCGCCGTGGGGGCGGCGGCCTTCTTCTACGGCCGTCTGGCGTTCGCGCCGTTCTACTATCTGGGGACGCCCTGGCTGCGGACGCTTGCGTGGTTCGTGTCCATCGTGGGGCTTGTCCTGATGTTCTGGGATCTGGTCGCATGAGGCGTTCGGTCCTCTTAACCGCGCTTGTCGGTGCAGCGCTCCTGTCCGCCTGCGCCAGCGTTGCGCCTCAACCGGTCCTGTCCGTGTCCGAAGCGGACCGGGCGGAGATAGAGGCCCGCGTCTTCGATTATTTCGACGGGCAGGGCTTTTCCGATGCAGGCCGCCTCGACCGCGCCTTCGCCGACAATGCGACCATGCACGGGGTGATGACGTCGGATGATGGCGCGCAGAGCTTGCGCAAATGGCCCGACTTTCAGAAGACGCTGGAAAGCTGGGGTCGCAACGATACGCCGCCGGGTGAACGCGACGGGGAAATCCTGTCCGTTTCCGTCGTCGATGACCGCATCGCGACGGTTCAGTTCCGCTCCGCTGACCGGTTCTACGACGCGCTGACACTTGTAAAGATCAACGGAGACTGGGTCATCGCGACCAAGGTCTTCGTCCGCCAGTAAGGGAATTTCTCGATGGCTATCGACATTCAAATGCCCGCCCTGTCCCCGACCATGGAGGAGGGGACGTTAGCCAAATGGCTGGTCAAGGAGGGCGACAGCGTCAGCGCCGGCGACCTGCTGGCCGAGATCGAGACCGACAAGGCGACGATGGAGGTCGAAGCCGTGGACGAAGGCACGATCGGCAAGCTGATAGTGGCGGAAGGCAGCGAAGGCGTGAAAGTCGGCGCGGTGATCGCGCAGCTGCTGGAAGACGGCGAGAGTGCGGACGATCTGGGCGATGTGAGCGCGCAGCCCGCCGCCAAGCCGTCCGATGACGAAATGGGCGATAAGGACCCGGGCACGGCCGGACCGGCCCATCCCGAGAATGCCAGCGCCGACCGCGACGGCTCCGAAGGCCAGGCTCCGGTGGGCAAGCCCGTCGGCAACGACCCGGATATTCCGACCAACATCAAGATGGTCGAAACGACTGTGCGTGATGCGCTGCGCGACGCCATGGCCGAAGAGATGCGCCGCGACGAAACCGTCTTCGTCATGGGCGAGGAAGTCGCCGAGTACCAAGGCGCCTACAAGGTCACGCGCGAGCTGCTGCAGGAATTCGACGCAAAGCGCGTCGTCGACACGCCGATCACGGAATACGGCTTTGCCGGTATCGGTGTCGGCGCGGCCTTTGGCGGACTGAAGCCGATCGTCGAGTTCATGACCTTCAACTTCGCGCTGCAGGCCATCGACCACATCATCAACTCGGCCGCCAAGACGCTCTACATGTCCGGCGGGCAGATGAAGTGCCCCATCGTGTTCCGCGGCCCCAACGGCGCGGCCTCTCGCGTGGGCGCGCAGCACAGCCAGGACTTCTCGGCCTGGTACGCCTCCGTGCCGGGCCTGAAAGTCATCGCGCCGTATGACAGCGCGGATGCGAAAGGGCTGCTGAAGGCCGCCATCCGCGATCCCAATCCGGTCGTCTTCCTGGAGCATGAACTCATCTACGGCGAGAGCTTCGACGTGCCGGACATGGACGACTTCCTCATCCCGATCGGCAAGGCCAAAATCCGCCGCGAAGGCACCGACGTCACCATTACGGCGCATTCCCGCATGGTGAAATTCGCGCTGGAAGCCGCCGAAGAACTCGCCAAGGACGGCATCGAGGCCGAGGTCATCGACCTGCGCACGCTGCGCCCGCTCGATACGGAAACGATCATCGAGTCCGTGAAGAAGACCAACCGCATCGTCTGCGCCGAAGAGGGCTGGGGCCAGCACGGCGTCGGCGCGGAAATCGCCGCGACCGTCGTGGCCGAAGCGTTCGACTATCTCGACGCCCCGCCCGCGCGCGTCCACCAGAAGGACGTGCCGCTGCCCTATGCGGCCAACCTCGAAGCGCTCAGCCTGCCGGGTACGGCGGACGTGGTCAAAGCGGCGAAGGCGGTCTGCTATGAAGCATGACATCAGCTTCCAGACGGAAAAGCATGACGGGCAGGACTGCCAGGTCTACCGCGTCGACGGCTTCCCGCACGAGGTCGTCATCAAGGTCCTGACCGGCGACATCCGCGACCTGTGCTATCCGCGCACGAAGAACCTGATGCTGTCGAAAGAGAGCTTCTCGGAGAACAGGGACCTCTTGTCGGAAACGGTCCAGATACTCTGCCGGGACGTCGTCATCGCAACGCATAATGAGAGCCTGCGAAACAAGTTGAAGCCGCTCTACCTGTTTGGCGTTGATGAGTTCTATGAGTTCATCAAGGACGCAAGCTAGAGGTCTCCGCGTCTGCTGCACGCTGAAGCCCATACCGTTCCATGGATCCCAGCGTCCGCTGGGATGAGCGGTTAGAAGGAAAAACCATGCCCATTGAAGTCCTCATGCCCGCCCTGTCTCCGACCATGGAGGAGGGCACGCTTGCCAAGTGGTTGGTGTCCGAAGGCGACACGGTGTCGTCGGGTGACGTGCTGGCCGAGATCGAGACGGACAAGGCGACCATGGAGGTCGAGGCCGTGGACGAAGGTACGGTGGCGAAGCTGCTGGTCGAGGGCGGTACGGACGGGGTGAAGGTCAACGCGCCCATCGCGCTGCTGCTGGAGGAGGGCGAAGAGCCGTCCGCGCTGGATGGCTATGCGGCGGGTGGCAAGGTCGGCTCCGGCAATGTGAAGGACGAGACGGCTCCGGCTGAGACACGCCAGACACGCTACGACGACACACCGAAGGAAGCGCCCGCGACAGGGAAGAGCAAACCCGCTGGCCAAGGCGAGCGCATCTTCGCCAGCCCGCTCGCCAAACGCATGGCAGAGCAGGCGGGTCTGGACCTGGCATCCATCACAGGCTCCGGTCCGAACGGCCGGATCGTGAAATCCGATATCGAGGCGGCCAAGAGCGCGCCGAAGTCGGCGGCTCCCAAAGCCGAAGCGCCTGCACCGCAAGCGGCCGCGACCACGACCGAAGTCGGTCTGCCTCGCGCCGTCGCGGGGGCGGAAGCGCTCACCAAGATGGGGGTTGCGCCTGAGAGCTACCGTCTGGAACCGCTGGACGGCGTGCAGAAGGTCATTGCGCGCCGCCTGACCTCTTCCAACGTGAACGTGCCGGACTTCCCGCTGACCATTGATGTCGAGATCGACGCGCTTCTGGCCATGCGCAAGGAACTGAACGGCCAGGCCCCCGAAGGCATCAAGATCAGCGTCAACGACATGCTGATCCGGGCTTGCGCGCTGTCTCTGAAGGCGCTGCCGGACACGAATGCGAGCTACACGGAAGACGGCATCGCCTATCACCACAATGCCGACGTGGCCGTCGCGGTGGCAAGCGAACGCGGTCTCATCACGCCGATCGTCCGCGAGGCCGAGAACAAGGGTCTGTCCGTCATCAGCGCGGAGATGAAGGATCTGGCGGGCCGCGCGCGCGACGGGAAGCTGAAGCCGCAGGAATATCAGGGCGGCAGCTTTTCCATTTCCAACCTCGGCATGTTTGGCATCAAGCAGTTCGGCTCCATCATCAACGAACCGCACGGCATGATCCTGAGCGTCGGCTCGGGCGAGCCTCGCCCGGTTGTCAAAGACGGCGCTCTGGCCGTGGCGACGGTCATGACAGTCACGCTGACCTGCGATCACCGCGTGGTCGACGGGGCGGCGGGCGCACGCTGGCTGCAGCACTTCAAGGGGCTGCTCGAAAACCCGCTGACCATGATGCTCTAGCGGCGTATTCCCCTCACGGTTGTTCCGTCTTGAGGGGACTCGCCTGCGCCTTTAGGCTTCGCGTATCGACGCCGGAGCCCTTATGGTGCTGAAATTCTTCATCGCAGGCCTCGTCTCCGCCTTGCTGGCCGGGGCGGCGATCTTCCTCTTGCTGGATGACGAGACGA
>CAYULR010000200.1:0-764 GCA_964445685.1 uncultured Algimonas sp. | reverse complement strand
GCGATGGTTCCCGCGCAGCGCAACACGGCCCCGATCCCGGAAAGCCGCGTCGGCCAACGGGTCGCGCCGCCTCCCTCGCAAGCCGCCCCCAAGCCTGCTGAAAAGCGCGGTTGGTTCGACAGTTTCAAGGCCGACCGCAGTGTCCAAGAGGCTCCCGCCAACCGGGACGAGCTGTTCGGCACGTTGATGGTGCAGGCGTCGCAGCTCGAAATCGTCGATGTTCGCGATGATGCCTACCTGTCGATCCTCGACTACGCGCTGGCCGAAGACCGCGTCCAGGTGGCCGAAGTCGTGCTCGCCCGCCTGTCGGCCCCGCCGCTGCGCGACACGGCCCGCCAACGCATCGGACTGGCCCACGCCCGCGCGGGACGCACGCAGGAGGCCTTCGCCGTGCTGGAGGGTCTGGAAATCCCCGAGCTCGAAGACCCCATCCGTCTTGAGATCATCCGCGCGGTCACGCACGTCGACTGACGCGTCTGCCGTCTTGCTCTTGCCGGAGCGCGGGCCTAGTCGGTTCCGGAAAAGCCACTTTCAGACTTGCGGACCCCATACATGTCAGATTTCGACGTCATCATCATCGGCTCCGGCCCCGGCGGCTACGTGACCGCGATCCGGGCCAGCCAGCTCGGCCTCAAGACCGCCATCGTGGAGAAGGCGGATCTGGGCGGCGTGTGCCTGAACTGGGGCTGTATCCCGACCAAGGCGATGCTGCGCTCTGCCGAAGTCTACGAGAACATGCAGCACGCGAAGAATTACGGGCTGAG
>CAYULR010000199.1:1204-5298 GCA_964445685.1 uncultured Algimonas sp. | reverse complement strand
TGTGCGCCCCGTCCAGTGCCTTGGCCTCGCGCAGATCGCAGACGACACGCCCGCTGCGCCCCGTGCGGTCGACGAGCTGTCCGCCCAGCGCGCAGACACCGTGGCCCAGCGCGCGGCGCGCCGAGACCGGCACGATGCGGCGGCCATTGCGCGCCTTCAGCCGGGTGGTGAGTTCCTTGCCGTAATCGTCGTCCACGCCGACCACGCCCGTGTCCTTAGGCGTCTGATTGCGAAAAATGCGCTCCTTGGCCTCGGCATAGCCCTTCATGTCGCCGTGACGGTCCAGATGATCAGGCGAGAGCTTGAGCACGATGGCTGCGTCGGCCCGGAGGCTGAAAGTGCGCTCCAACTGGTAGGAGGACAGCTCGATGACGTAGTGCGTGCCCGCGTGCATCCGATCGAGGTCGAGCACGCCGCGCCCGATATTGCCGCCGACCTGCGCATCCTTGCCGAGCGACTTCAGCACGTGCCCGATCAGGGCCGTCGTCGTGGATTTGCCGTTCGTGCCCGTGATGGCGATGACTCGCGGGCGCTCGCCCGCTGGCTTGGCTTCGATCTCGCGCGCCAGGATTTCGATGTCGCAGATGATCGGCACGTCCGCCTTCGTCGCGGCGGCCGCCGTCCAGTGCGCTTCGGGCAGATGGTGCGGCACGCCGGGCGACAGGACAAGTTCGTCCACGGTGGACCAGTCCACGTGGTTCAGGTCGTGGATCGGCACGCCCTGGTCTTCGGCGCTCTCGCGCGCGGCTTCGCTGTCGTCCCAGGCCCAGACCTCCGCGCCGCCCGCGTCCAACGACAGCGCAGCCGAAATCCCCGTCCGGCCCAGGCCGAACACGGCCACGGTGCGGCCTTCGAATGTGCGGGCTTTGATCAACGCAGCTTCAACGTGGCGAGCCCGATCAGGGCGAGGATGATGGAGATGATCCAGAAGCGGATGACGATGGTCGGTTCCTGCCAGCCCTTCTGCTCGAAGTGGTGATGGATCGGCGCCATGCGGAAAACCCGCTTGCCGGTCAGCTTGAAGCTGGCCACCTGCACGATGACGCTGACGGCTTCGAGCACGAACAGGCCGCCGACGATGGCCAGCACGATCTCGTGCTTGGTCGCGACTGCCGCCGTGCCGAGCGCGCCGCCGAGCGCGAGGCTGCCCGTGTCGCCCATGAAGATCATGGCGGGCGGCGCGTTGTACCAGAGAAAGCCCAGCGAGGCGCCGATGATCGCGCCGAGGAAGATGATCACTTCGGAGCTGCCCGGCACGAAAGGCACGCCCAAATAGTTGGAGAAGATCGCATTGCCCACGAAGTAGGCGATGAAGGCGAACGCCATGCAGGCAATCATGACCGGGACGATGGCGAGCCCGTCGAGACCGTCCGTGAGATTCACCGCGTTGGCGCTGCCCACGATGACGAGGCAGCCGGACGGGATGAAGAAGATGCCCAGATTTATCCAGAAATCCTTCAATAGCGGAATGGCGAGGCCTGTCGCGAAGCCGTCTTCCGTCGGCATGGAACCTTGCAAAATCCACACAGCCACGGCGGCGACTAGGAATTCCAGCAGCAGGCGCAGCTTGCCCGGAAAGCCCTTATGGCTCTGGCGGCTGACCTTCAGATAGTCGTCGTAGAAACCGATCGCGCCGAAGCCTGCGGTTACGAGGAAGATGGTCCAGAGGAACGGGCTGCGCAGATCGCCCCAGAGCAGCGTCGCGACGAGGACCGAGAGCAGGATGAGCAGCCCGCCCATGGTCGGCGTTCCGGCCTTTTCGATGATGTGGCTTTGGGGTCCGTCCTCGCGGATGGGCTGTCCCTTGCCCTGCTTCATGCGCAGCCAGTTGATCATGCTCGGCCCGAGGATGAACGCGACCAGCATGGCCGTCATCAGCGCCGCGCCCGTGCGGAACGTCTGGTAGTTGAGCAGGTTGAAGATCTGGTAGTCTTCGCTGAGCGGTGCCAGCCATTCGTAAAGCATTACTTGTCCCCCACCAGGCGGCTCGCGAGCCGTCCCAGCTCCATCGAATTCGATCCCTTGAGCAACAGCACGTCGCCGTCCTGCAACTCGTCGCGCAGGTCGGCTTCGACCTGGCTTTCCGCATCCACATGCGCGGCCCGCATCGCCCGGGGAAGCGCGCCGCGCAGTGCGCGCATGCATTCGCCGACCGTGAAGACGCGGGCGAACCCGGCATCAGACAGCGGCCCGGACAGGCCAGCGTGCATGGCGAGTTCGTCCGCACCCAATTCCTTCATGTCGCCCAGCACGGCGAGTTTGCGCCCGCTCCGCAATGCCGCCGCCGAGATGGCCGCGCGCATGGAAGTCGGGTTGGCGTTGTAGCTCTCGTCGATCAGCGTGACGGTGCGGCCGTCCAGGTCCAGCACCGTGACGTTGCCACGTCCCTGGCTCGCGCTCACGCCGGACAGCGCGGCAGCCGCCTTGTTCAGGTCGAGCGAGAGGGCGTGTGCCACGGCGATGCAGGCGGCGGCGTTGGACGCCCAGTGCTCGCCCGCGACATTGAGGGTGACGGTGATGTCTTCACCGCCCACGCGAAGCTCGACGGTGCCGCCTTCCGCCGTGTGTTCGGACGACACGATGCGCACATCCGCGCTCTCGTCCCGGCCAAAGGTCAGGACCATCAGCCCGTCCGCCTGCGCGCGGATGCGCGGCGTGTACTCATTGTCGGCGTTGAGGATCAGCGTGCCGCCCTCGACCAGCCCGTGGCGGATTTCCGCCTTGGCGTCGGCGATGGCCTCAACGCTTTCGAAATTCTCCTGATGCGCGCCCGCGACCGTGGTGATCAAAGCGATGTGCGGCGCGACCTGATGCGACAGGTCGGTGAGTTCGCCCGCATGGTTCATTCCCGTTTCGAACACGGCGAAGGGCGCGTCCTTGGGCAGGGTCGCCAGCGTGATCGGCACGCCGAAATGGTTGTTGAAGGATTTGATGGAGGTGTGAGTCGGGCCAAAAGCGCGGAGCATCACGCCGAGCGCGTCCTTGACGCTGGTCTTGCCGACCGACCCCGTCACGGCGACGCGCTTCGCGACCGCGCGGTCTCGTCCTGTACGGCCGAGCGCCCGCAGCGCGTCCATCGTGTCGCCAACGATGACGGCGGGGCCGTCCACGGGCTTTTCCGACAGCGTGCCCCCTGCCCCGGCGTCGAGCGCGGCCGGAATGAAGTCGTGGCCGTCGCGCACATCCTTCAGCGGAACGAACAAATTGCCCGCCCCGATGCTGCGCGTGTCGATGGACAGGCCATTCACCTCGAAGGCTTGCGTGGCCTTGCCGCCGGTCGCTTTCGCGATTTCGTCGGATGTCCAGAGCACGCTCACGACAGCAGCTCCTGCACGACCGTGACGTCGTTGAACGAGATGACCGTATCGCCCACGATCTGCCCTTGCTCGTGACCCTTGCCCGCGACGACGAGGCAGTCGCCCGGCTGCAGCCGGGACAGGCCTTCCGCGATCGCGGCGCGGCGGTCGCCGATCTCTGTCGCGTCGGTGCAACCCGTGAGGACTTCGGCGCGGATGGCGGCGGGGTTTTCGCTGCGCGGATTGTCGTCCGTGACGATGACGTCGTCGGCGAACTTGCAGGCGGCTGCGCCCATCTTGGCGCGCTTGGCCGCATCACGGTCACCGCCGCAGCCGAAGACGACGCGAAGCTGCCCTTCCACGTGCGGACGGACGGAGCGCAGCAGCTTGGACAAACCGTCTTCCGTATGGGCGAAATCGACGAAGATGGGCGCGCCGTTGGCGGTCACGGCGGCGCGTTCCAGACGCCCGGCCACGCCGGACAGGCCTTCCAGCCCGCGCAGCGCATCGTCCTTGGACACGCCCGTCTGCATGGCGAGCGCGAACGCCGTCACGGCGTTCAACGCCTGGAACTCGGCGGCGAGCGGCAGCTCGACCGTGTGGTGCTCATTGTCGATGACCAGCGTGAGCATTTGCGACGCGGCGCGGGGCATGATCTCCGCAATGCGCACGTCGCGCCCGGCCCAGCCCACGGTCGTCACCGTGAAGCCGCGCGCTTCGCACATGTCGTTCAGCGTCCGCCCGGCCTCGTCATCGACCATGATGACGACGGGTCGGTCTTGCGGCAGCAGCTCGGTG
>CAYULR010000199.1:0-1194 GCA_964445685.1 uncultured Algimonas sp. | reverse complement strand
CCGGCGTGCCGTGATAATCGTAATGATCCTGCGTCAGGTTGGTGAAGGCCGCAGCGGCAATGTCCACCTCGTCCATGCGGCGCTGGTCCAGACCGTGGGACGACGCTTCCATCGCGGCATGGGTCACGCCTTGGCCGTGCAG
Source organism: uncultured Algimonas sp. (assembly GCA_964445685.1). Taxonomy (GTDB): domain Bacteria; phylum Pseudomonadota; class Alphaproteobacteria; order Caulobacterales; family Maricaulaceae; genus Litorimonas. Next base: position 1,052 of record CAYULR010000199.1, on the reverse strand, counting down.
GCTTTGCAGCGTTTCGTGCAGCGCCAGCGCATCCGGCGTGGTGTGGCTCATCGGGGCGAGGCCGTCCTTGGTCCGGACTCCGAGCGTTCCAAAGCAAGCGGATGTCAGCCCCGCCGACTGCCAGATCTGTCGCAGGAATTCGACGCTGGAGCTTTTGCCATTCGTGCCCGTGATGGCGACGACCGTTTCCGGCTGTTCCGGATGGAAGCGCTTGGCGAGGCGCGCATAGTCGAGACGCGGGTCGTCCGAGCCGATCAGCGGCAGGCCGAGCGTATCCGCGTCCGGCGTGCTGAGGATCGCGGCGGCGCCCTTCTCCTTGGCTTGTCCGATATAGTCGCGTCCATCCGCGACCGTTCCCGGCAGGGCGGCGAAGATGTGGCCCGGCTTTACTTGGCGCGAGTCGCAGGACAGGCCCGTGACGGCTGCGTCTCCGTCCAGACCGAAGTCTCTTAACGTGAACGATGTCATCGCAGCGCCTCCACGGGTGTGGCTTCCACTCGGGGCGAGAGGTCGCGCGCACCGGGCAGCATGGGGCCGATCCGTTCGATCACCGCCCCGGCCGTCGGGGCCGCGTTCCACCCGGCCGTGGCATAGCCGTAGGTTTCCGGCAGACCCTTGGGCTCGTCGAGTGTCACGATCATGGCGTAGCGCGGGCTGGAATGAGGAAAGGCGGCGACGAAGGATGTCACGAGACGGTCCGTGTCGTAGCCGCCGCGCATCGGCTTTTCCGCCGTGCCGGTCTTGCCCATCACGCCGAAGCCCGGAATGTCCGCTTTCTTGCCCGTGCCTTCGACGACCGTCAGGCGCATCATGTCGGCAAGGTCGCGCGAGGTTTCGCTGGAAAAGACGCGTCGCATTTCCGGCGGGCGCGACACGTCACGCTTTAGCACGGTCGGCGCGACGTACTGCCCATCGTTCAGCAGCGCGCCCACCGCCGCCGTCAGCGCCAGCGGCGTGACGGATATACCGTGGCCGTAGGAGACGGTGACCGTCGCCATTTCCCCCCAATAGCTCTGTATCTGCGGGCGGGCGCTTTCGGCCAGCTCGTAGGG
>CAYULR010000198.1:0-5307 GCA_964445685.1 uncultured Algimonas sp. | reverse complement strand
CGCCGGCATAGGGATCGCAGGTCACGTTGCGAATGCAGTTTCCGCTGGTTTGGATGGCGTGCATCTCGACGCTGGCAAGGTCTTCGAGCATGTCGGGAACATCGCCAAGCACGGGCCAGTTGAACTGCATGTTCTGGCGCGTCGTGACGTGGCCGTAGCCCTTGTCGTATTTGTCGGCGAGGTGCGCGAGCATGCGCAGCTGGTCACTGCGCAGCGTCCCGTAGGGCACGGCAACCCGCAGCATGTAGGCGTGGAGCTGCAGGTAGAGCCCGTTCATCAGGCGCAGCGGGCGGAACTCCGCCTCGCTCAAGCGGCCATCCAAGCGGCGTTCCACCTGCCCCCGGAACTGGTCCACGCGCGACTTCACAAAGGTCGCGTCGAATTCGTCGTAGCGATACATCAGATAAGCTCGGTCCCCAAAAGCTGGGCAGTGTCGTAGGAGGGGCCGTGAGTGCGGAAGCGCTCGCGGTAGCGCGCGGGCTTTCCGTCCACCGTGTCGATGAAATAGGCGCCGACGACCGTGTTGGTCAGTTCCGCCGCCTTGGCGACGTCGTCCATCTTCTGGATCGCCGCTTCATCTTCGGTCAGCAGCGCATCCGCATAGTCGCGCGACCAGTCATAGTCCTTGGTCATCCAGACGGACAGACCGGACCGGAGCTCGTTCGCGGTCATGGCTTGCGGGCCTTTGCCCTTGTGTTTCAACGTGCTCATGACGCTTCCTTGAGCGCTTTGGCCGCAGCGCGGCGTTTGTAACCGATCATCAGGACCGCCGGGCCTTTTATGCCGCCATTCAGAAGATCGTCAGGCAGTGTGCCGATCGTGCCCTCGACAATGACCTCGTCTTTGCGGGACGCGTTCTCGACAATGGTGACGGGCGTATCTGGCGACGCGCCGTGCAGCATCAATCGACCCTGGATAAAGCGAGCGGCGCGCAAGCCCATATAAACGGTCGCGCGTGCATTGGGCTTCGCCAGCGCTTGCCAGTCGAGCTCGGCAAAGCCGTTTTCATCATGACCCGTTGCGAGCGTGGCGGCTGTGTTCTCGCCGCGCACCGTCAGTGAGTGACGGAGCGACGCGGCGGCGGCGGTCGCGGCGGTGATGCCGGGATGGATGGTGAAGCCGACCTGCGCGGCATCGAGCGCGGCGAATTCTTCTTCGGCGCGACCAAAGACGAGCGGGTCGCCGCTTTTCAGCCGGACGACGGCGCGGCCTTCCTGGGCCTTTTCGACGATGATGCGGTTGATCTCATCCTGGCGCGTCGAGGCTCCGCCCGGCACTTTGCCGACATAGATGAATTCGGCTTCGCGGCGGCAGAGCGACATGACGTCTTCGCTGACGAGGCGGTCATAGACGACTACGTCCGCGCTGTGCATGACGCGAAGTGCGCCGACCGTCAGCAGATCCGGATCGCCCGGACCCGCTCCGACGATGTGAACGTGACCGCCCGCTTCGCCTTTGCCGCTACGGACACGGTTGTAACGCTCCGTCACGGTCTTGGAGTCCAGTCCGGCATAGTCGCTGATGCCGGAGCCGAGTATGTCGGCCCAGACGGCCTGGCGTTTGGCGATTTCAGGTTCTTCGGACTTCAACTCGTCGCGCAGCGTCTTGATCGTGCGCGCCGTGTCGCCGAGGTCGCTCGGCAAGCGTGATTCGAGATCGCTCTTCAGCGCGCGCGCCAGTCCGGGGCTCGTCCCTTCCGTGCCGATGGACACGGCGACGGGCGAACGGTCGACCAGAGCGGGCGTGATGAAATCGCATCCTGCGGGCTGGTCCGCCGCGTTGCAGGGAATGCCGAGCGCCCGGGCCTGCGTGGCGATGACCAGGTTTTCATCCGGGTCTTCGGTGGCAGCATAGATCAGCGTCGCGCCGTTCATCTCGGTGTGGTCGAGGATGGACAGTTTCCCGTCCTCGGCCCAGCGGCGGATTTCACCCGACGGCTCTGGCGAGACCACGACAAGCGTGGCTTCGGTCTTCAACAGCGTGCGAAGCTTCGCCTCGGCTGCGGGACCGCCGCCGAAGACGAGAACCGTCTTCTGGAGCAGGTCGATATGGATGGGGAGATAGCGCATCACGAAGTCGTTCTCTTGAAAGTTCCGTGTGTTCTATATATCGAACATCCACGCCCTTCCAACCCCCAAAGCCTCACGAAGCCGTTATGCCCCGCAAAGCCCGCTCCAAGCGACAGCCCTGCCCCGAAACGGATGCGCTCAATGAAAAGCTGGGCGAAACGATCGCGCGCTTGCGCAAGGCGGACCAGCTTTCGCTCGGCGAGCTGTCGGAAATCTCCGGCGTCGCCAAATCAATGATCAGCCAGATCGAAAAGAACGAATCGAACCCGACCGTCGCAACACTCTCGCGCCTGTCGCAGGCCTTGGGCACGAGTGTCGAGGCCATGTTCGCGACGACCCCGACCGAGACCGCGCTCGTCCAGCATGCCCGCGTGCAGGATATCCCGAAGCTCATGTCCGATGACGGATTGTGCGAATTGCGCATCATCGGCGCTGTGGAAACCGTCCAGTTCGTGCAGGTCTACGATTTCCGCGCGGAACCCGGCGGCGTGCTGGAAAGCTCACCCCACCCGCCCGGATCCATTGAAAACCTGACCTTGTTGGAAGGAACGCTCCGCGTGACGATCGGCACGGAAAGCTGGACCGCGCATGAAGGCGAGACGTTGCGCTACCGCGCGGACTGTCCTCACCGCATCACTAATCCAGGCGACGCCCCCGCGCACGCCACAATGGTGAATATTCTAGCACACAGCGTCCGGCCCGGCTGATCCGCCAAAGCTGGCTTGTCATTGTGGATGGCCGCGTTAGGTCATCCGCATGAGGTACCATTCCCACTTGGACAACGGCGTCACGGCCCGGTTCGGCGACGCGCTCTTGGCAAGCCTTGCGCCGGATGGCGGTCTCTGGATGCCGGATACGATCCCGCATTTCACGATGGATCAGCTGGTCGGGTTGGGCGCGATGGATTTCGCAGACTGCGCCGCCAAGCTGGCCGAGCATTTCACCGACGACCGCTTCGACGCGAAGCTGCTCACGGAGCTCTGCCGCGATGCCTATGATTTCGAGGTGCCCATGGTCACGCTCGGCGGGGACCGGCTCGATCCGGCCATGCCGCCCAACGCCAGCGACTTCGTGCTGGAGCTGTTCCACGGCCCGACTCTGGCCTTCAAGGATTTCGCGGCGCGCTTCATGGGCCGGGCCGCGTCCCGCCTGATGATGGCCAGCGGGGAGCGGCGCACCATCCTGGTGGCGACGTCCGGCGATACGGGCGGGGCGATCGGTGACGCGTTCCTCGGCCAGGACGGTGTGACGGTCTTCATCTTCTACCCCGAAGGCGGAGTCTCGATCGTTCAAGAACGGCAGCTCTGCACGATCGGTGAAGAAGGCGACAACATCCACGCCGTCTCCATCGAAGGCACGTTCGACGATTGCCAAGCGCTGGTGAAGGAAGCGTTCGCAGACCAGGCCCTGGCCGAACGCTTCGACTTGATGAGCGCCAACTCCATCAATGTTGGTCGGGTCGTTCCGCAGAGCTTCTACTATGTGTGGGCGTCGCTGCAGGCGAAGGCCGCCTACCCCAACCGTCCTGTTGTGATTTCGGTGCCGTCGGGCAATCTCGGAAATCTTACGGGCGGGTTGATGGCCCGGAAGATGGGAGCGCCCATCGACCGGTTCGTCGTCGCGCACAATACAAACGATCCGTTCGTGGATTACCTGGCCGACGGGGAGTACCGCCCTCGGCCCTCCACGCCGACCCTGTCCAATGCGATGGATATCGGCCGCCCCAACAATTTCCCCCGCATTCTCAGCCTGTTCGGCAATGATGTTGACGCGATCCGCGAAGCGGTCTGGGGCACGTCCTTCGATGACGAGATCACCGCCCGCCATGTCCGGCGCGTGCATCAGGAAACGGGCTATCTGATGTGCCCGCACACGGCCGTCGGACATCTGGGAATGGAGGCCTTCCGGGAGCTGCACCCGATTGAGGCGACCTTCATCACGGTAGGAACGGCGCACCCGGCCAAATTCGCGGACAGCCTGGAAGGCATCATCCACGACACCATCCCCCTGCCCGCGCCGCTCGCCAAGGCGATGGAGAAGACCCCGCGCGTGACATCGATGGAACCATCGCTCGACGCTCTGTCGGAGCTGTTGGCGTCACGCCTCGGATGAAGCTGACGCGCCATGCGTTCGAGGCCCACTACGCGGCGGGCACGCTCCGGTTGGCGCTCGTCGGCATGTCCAATATCGGCAAGAGTTTCAGCGGCATGCGCTTGGCCACTGATTACGACTTCACGCTGATCGAAGTAGACCGGCTGATCTGGGACGCGCTCGGCGAGACCGACATGGACGCGTTCGCCGCCTGGCAGGGGCAACCGTATAGCGAAGGCTATGACGCGCGCGAGCGGCAGTCCATCGCGCTGGAAACCCAAGCCACGGCCAAGAGCCTGCAGACCCTAGCCCGCAATTTTTTTATCGATACGTCGTGGTCCGTGATCTACACGGACGAGGCGGTTCTGGCGCAGCTGCGCAAAGACTGGTTCATTGTGTATATCGAAGCGGCGGACGCGCATCTGGAGCGGTTGAAAAGCCAGTATTTCGCCCAACCCAAGCCGCTTGCCTGGAACGGCCACTACCGCAAACGCGAGGGCATGAGCGAGACGGAGTCGCTGATGGCGTCCTATCCAGACCTCCTGGCCTCGCGTGCGGACAACTACGCCGCGCTCGCGGACCGGACAATCAGTTCCGAGGACATTCTTACGCCGGACAGTTCGGCGCTATTCGATCTCGTCAAGCCAGCCGGATAGCAGCTTCCGCTTCGCCACGTCGGCGAGCATGTCCAGATGGTCCTCGCGGTCGTTCAGGCAGGGAACGCAGGTGAAGTGCGTTCCGCCATGTTCGTGGAAGCTTTCTTCCGCCTCGATAGCAATCTCTTCCAGAGTTTCCAGGCAATCGGCGGAGAAGCCCGGCATCATGACCGCGACCTTCTTCACGCCCTGCTTCGGGAGGGCTTCAAGCGTCTTGTCCGTGTAGGGCTGCAACCAGGCTTTGGGCCCAAAGCGCGACTGGAATGTCGAGCGCAGCACGTCCTCCGAATAGCCGGTATGGGCGCGCAGCAATTCCGTCGTTTCCAGGCACTCGCCCTGATACGGATCGCCCTTGTCGACATAACTTTGCGGCAGCCCATGATAGGAACAGAGGATCTGGTCCGGGGTCCAGTCGATCGATTCCAGATGGTCCGACAGGCTGCACGAAGATCGCGGTCCTCCCGCTCTACCCGCAATATGCAGGCGCGACG
>CAYULR010000197.1:4527-5316 GCA_964445685.1 uncultured Algimonas sp. | reverse complement strand
TTTGTCGGCATGGAGCGTTCCGCCTTGCATCGAAAGCTCAAGTCGCTAGGCTTGACGGCGAGTAGCGGCACGGCCGCCGCGCGGGCCGACGCCGACTAGCGTTCTGGCCGGGCACGGCAGGGGCCACGCCCGGCAAACGAAGGCCGCTTCATGCGAGTGATAATCTGCGGAGCCGGGCGCGTCGGGTACGGACTCGCCACGCGCCTCGCCATCGAGAACAACACCGTCACCGTGGTGGACACGTCCGCCGACCTGATCCGCCAGATCACGACCGATCTGGATGTGCGCGGCGTGGTGGGTCACGGGTCCCACCCGGACGTGCTGGTGCGTGCGGGTGTCGAGAACGCCGACATGATCATCGCCGTGACGCAGTACGACGAAGTGAACATGGTCGCCTGCCAGATCGCGCATTCGCTGTTCGACGTGCCGACCAAGGTCGCGCGCGTCCGGGCGCAATCCTATCTCGCCGCGCAGTACAACGACCTCTATTCGCGCGAGAACATGCCGATCGACATCATCATCTCCCCGGAGATCGAGATCGGGAAGGCCATCCTGCGCCGTCTGTCTACGCCGGGCGCATTCAACGTCGTGCCCTTTGCCGACGGTTTGGTGCAGTTTCTCGGCGTGCGCATCGGGCCGGACTGTCCCATCATCGACACGCCCATCCGGCAGATCCCGGATCTGTTCGAGGGCCTTCACGCCGCAATCGTCGGCATCCGCCGCGACGGCGCTCTGTTCGCGCCCAACCCGGACGACCCGCTGGAAGTGGGCGACGATGCCTATTTCGTG
>CAYULR010000197.1:0-4517 GCA_964445685.1 uncultured Algimonas sp. | reverse complement strand
CGGCACGCGCGAACAGCGCGCCCGGCACGTGGTCATCATCGGCGGAGGCAGCATCGGAACCTATGTTGCGGGCGCGCTGGAGGAACAGTCCGGCATCCGGGTCCGCGTCATCGAATCCGACAAGGACCGCGCGGAAGCGGCCGCGACTGAGCTGCCCAAGACCGTCATCCTCCACGGCGACGCCATGGAAGCGGACGTGCAGGACGAAGCGGGCGCGGCCACGGCGGACGTGCTGATCTCGCTGACCAATGACGACAAGACCAACGTTCTGTCCTCCATCCTGGGCAAGCATCTGGGCGCGAAGCACACGATCGCGCTGCTGAACGAGCAGTCCATGCAGGAGCTGCAGCGCGACCTTGGCATCGATATGGTCATCGACCCGCGGGCCTCGACCGTGTCCTCCATTCTGCGCCACGTCCGGCGCGGGCGCATCCTGGATGTCTACATGCTCGACCAGGGATCGGCGGAGGTGCTGGAAGGCGAGGTGCTGGAAACGTCCGTCTTCGCGGGCAAGACCCTGTCCGAAGCGGGCATTGGCGACGGCGTGGCTATCGGGGCCATCGTGCGCGACGGAATGGTCCTGATGCCGGAGCCCACGCTGCTGTTGAAGGAAGGCGACCGGGTCATCCTGCTGGCGGAACGCGCGGCCATGAACGATATCGAGACCCTGTTCCGGGTCGGCGTCGAACTCTACTGACCCATGGCCGCTGACGGCGAACGCCTGTGAAGCTCGTCAAGATCCTCCTCTGGCTCGGTTACGCGCTGCTCAGCTGCGCGACCCTGATGCTGCTGACGGCGATGGTGTCGGTCGTGCTGCTGGAAATCCGCGAAGCCGCGCTGATGTCCATCGTCTCGGCCGTGGCCGCGCTGGTCGGCGCGCTGATGATCACGGCCAGCTTCAAGGCGACGAGCAAGGAGAGCGCGTCCGAGGCGATCCTCTTCCTCGTCCTGTTTTGGACCGTTGTGCCAGTTGTCTGCGGCACGCCCTTCTACGTGCTCGGCGCGGTGCCGGGGCCTGTGGAGGCCGTGTTCGAGGGCGTGTCGGCCATGACGACGACGGGGGCCTCCGCGCTGATCCCGGAGTTCCAGTCGCGCACGATCCTGTTCTGGCGCTCGCTCCTGCAATTCTTCGGCGGGGTCAGTGTCGCGACCTTCGCGGTCGTCATCCTCGCCGCGTTGAACCTGTCCGGGACGGGCATCTACCGGTCCGGCCTGTTCACCTACCGCACGGGGCACTTGTTCGAGCGCATCGTCGGCATCGGACGGCTCGTGGCGGCGATATACCTGTTCCTGTCGGCCATCAGCTTCGTGCTTCTGGTGCTGGGCGGGACGGACACGTTCGATGCGGTCTGCCTGTCCCTGTCGGCCATCAGCACGGGCGGGTTCCAGCCGTTCAGCGGGCCGCTGGCCAATGTCATCACGCCGTTCGCGGCGGTGGTCCTGGCGCTGACCTGTCTTCTGGGCGCGTTCAACCTGTCCATCTTGTGGGATTTCCTGCGTCTGCGACGATGGGCGCAGTTCTGGCGCTTCTTCTCCCATGTCGAGCACCGCGGGCTGTTCGTCATGATCGCGCTGCTGATCCTCGTGACTAGCGTCTTCGCGAGCCTCTACAGTCTCGGCCCGGCCATTTTGGACAGCATCTTCTTCGTCAGCTCGGCTGGGTACCGCTACGATGTGATCAGCCTCGACATGGTGCCCGCGCCGATCCTGATACCCACGGCCCTGATCGGGGGGTCGGCCCTGTCCACGGCGGGCGGGGTGAAGATCATCCGCCTGCTGCTGCTGTTCCGCCATCTCGGCACGGACGTGGCGCGCCTGTCCCACCCGTCCCGGGTCAAGCCCATCGAGTTCCGGGGCAGTACGGTGCGCGACGAATCCTTCCTGTCGATCTGGATGTACTTTTTCGGCTATTCGCTCTGTTTCGCCGTGGGCGCGCTGATGCTCGCCGCGACGGGGCTGCAGCTCCAGGACGCGCTCAGCGTGTCCTCCGCGTCCCTGGCGAACATGGGGCCGCTGCTGGACCTCACCTTGCCGTCCTCCGGCCTGCGCTACGCGGACTTTTCTCCGCTGCAGATGACGGTGTCGGCCAGTCTTATGCTGGTCGGCCGTGTGGAGGTGCTGGTCGCCCTGTCGCTCATTCTTCCATCGACCTGGAGACAGTAGGGCGCGGATGAAGGCGTTTGCGCATGACAGCCCTGCTGCAATCGTTTCGGTTTGCCTTTGCGGGGACACATTCTAAAGGTTAAGGCCCGTTCCCCTTCACGTGCCATAGGAACCAGTTCCCCATGTCGGATCGCAAGCAGAACCTCCAGGACGCCTTCCTCAACGCCGTCCGCAAATCCAAGATGCCGCTGACCATCTTCCTGGTGAACGGCGTCAAGCTGCAGGGCGTGGTGACGTGGTTCGACAGCTTCTGCGTCCTGCTGCGCCGGGACGGCAGCTCGCAGCTCGTCTACAAGCACGCCATCAGCACCATCATGCCGTCCGGCCCGCTGCAACTGCACGACCCCAGCGCGGACGACGCGGATGGGAACGATGCGGACATGGACGCGTAGTTCCGGCTTGCTAGAACACGAAATCAAGATCCAGCGCGCGCTCGTCGCGCATCCCCGCTTCGCGGACGCCCGGTCGGGCGATGCGGACTACGACCTCGAAGAGGCGGTCGGCCTTGCCGAAGCGCTGGGCGTCGCGCCCGTGGAGTCCCGGATCGTTCCGATCCGCGAGGTCAAGGTCAACAACTTCTTCGGCTCCGGCCAGATCGAGGACATGGCCGCCGCCATCCAGGCGCTCGCGCTGGATGTGCTCATCGTCAACGGCGAGCTGACGCCTATCCAGCAGCGCAACCTCGAAAAAGCCCTGAATGTGAAGGTCATCGACCGCACGGGGCTTATCCTAGAGATTTTCGGTCTGAGGGCCGCCACCAAGGAAGGCCGCCTGCAGGTCGAACTGGCGCGGCTGAACTATGAACGCTCCCGCCTTGTGCGGACCTGGACGCACCTCGAACGCCAGCGCGGCGGACAGGGCTTCCTCGCCGGTCCGGGCGAAACGCAGATCGAGAGCGACCGCCGCCAACTGAACGAAAAGATCGACCGTCTGCGCAACCAGCTAGAGGATGTCCGCCGCACGCGCGACCTGCAACGCGCGAAGCGCAAACGGTCTAGCGAGCGCATCGTCGCGCTGGTCGGTTACACCAATGCCGGGAAGAGCACGCTCTTCAACCGCCTGACGACGGGCGGCGTTCTGGCCAAGGACATGCTGTTCGCCACGCTGGACACGACGCACCGCGTCCTGCCCCTGCCGAGCGGGCAGAGCGCGATCATTTCCGACACGGTGGGGTTCATCTCCGACCTGCCGACGCAGTTGATCACCTCTTTCCGCGCCACACTGGAAGAGACGCTGGAAGCGGACGTCCTGCTGCATGTGCGCGATATTTCCGACCCCCTGACCGCCCGTCGCCGCGAAGAAGTCATGGAGGTCCTGGACCAAATCGGTGCCGGGCCGGACCATGGCCAGCCCATCATCGAAGTCTGGAACAAGGCCGACCTGCTGCCCGCTTCGCAACGCGAGACGATCGACAGCCTGGCCGACCGGGCGCGGACCGAAGCCACGCTGACGGATGCCTTTGTCGTCTCCTGCCTGTCGGGCGAGGGGATCGACGCGCTGCTGGACGGCGTGGAGGAAGCGCTGACGCGGTCGGACGAGATCCTGGACGTGACGATTACGCCGTCGACCTTCTCCGCCCGGGCCTGGCTGCACGAGAACGGCCACGTGCTGGAAGAAGCGTCCGGCGAGGGCGGGTCGGTCAATATGACGGTGCGCCTGTCGGAAAGCGACGCGGGAAAGTTCCGCGCCAAGCACAAAGCCCTGATAGACTAGGGTCCGCTAGAGCCCGTCCGCCTTGGCGGCCTGCCAATGGGCTTCCATTTCGTCCAAGGACAATCCCTCTAGCGATCCGCCTGCGCGGTCCTCGATCGATTCGAACCGGCGCGTGAACTTGGCGTTGCCGTCCCGCAACGCGCTCTCGGCATCGATACCGAGCTTCCGCACCAGATTGACGACGGCGAAGAGCAGGTCGCCTGCTTCCTCGTGGCGTTCGGCCTCGGGTGCGTCGCGCAACTCCGCCGCTTCTTCCACGATCTTCTGGTAGGCGCCGTCCGCGTCGGGCCAGTCGAAGCCCGTCTTGGCCGCGCGTTTCTGCAGCTTCTGCGCGCGCATCAGGGCGGGTAGAGCAAGGGCGACGCCGTCCAGCGTGCGCCCGGTGCGTTCGGACGCTTTAAGCTCTTCCCAATCCGTCTTTTCCGCATTGCCGAAGACGTGCGGGTGGCGGCGCACCATCTTGTCCACCAGACCGTCCGCCACGTCGTCCAGGTCGAACGCACCGGACTCGGACGCCAGGATGGAATGGAAGAGAACCTGGAAGAGCAGGTCGCCCAGTTCGTCGCGCAGCTCGCCCATCTCGCCCCGGTCGATGGCGTCCTTGACCTCGTAGGCCTCTTCGATGGTGTAGGGTGCGATGG
>CAYULR010000196.1:0-5329 GCA_964445685.1 uncultured Algimonas sp. | reverse complement strand
GCCAACGCGCCGACCACGTCGGCCGTGCAGTCGCAAGCCGATTTTGAAACGGCCCTGTCCGCCTACCAGTCCGGCGACGTCTCCCGCGCCCTGCGCCTGTCCAAGTCGGCGGCGCGTGCGGGCAGCCTGGATGCGGCCGTGCTGGCCGGGCACATCCTGCGCAACGGAGAGGCGGGCGAGCCCGACTATGCAGAAGCGCGCACCTTCTATGAAATGGCGGTCCGCCGCGGCCACCCCGACGCGCTGGTCGCGCTGGGCGAGATGGGTCTGGACGGCCAGGCGGGCCTGACGGACGAGGACGCCTACAGCTACCTGCTGCGCGCCTCCGAAGCGGGCCGGGTCGATGCCACCCGCGCCGTGGCGGAGATGAACCGCGCGGGCCGGGGCACGACCGCCAGCGTGGAGGGTGAGCGCGAGCAGCTCGAACGCGCCGCCGCCTCCTTCGACGTGGGCGCCACCAAGCGCCTGGCCGACACCTATCTGGAGAGCGACCCGAAGCGCGCGCTCTCGCTCTACGAACAGGCCGCGCAAGCCGGCAATGCCGACGCCGCCTATGCGGCCGGGCTGATGTACGCGCAGACCTTCGAGATCCGCCCCGACGAAGAACGCGCCGCCTACTGGCTGGGCCGCGCCGCCCAGGCCGGGCACGCCGCCGCGCAAGCCGATTACGGCTTGCTCGTCAACCATGGGGCGGGCGTGCCGCGCGACGATGCGCAGGCCGCCGACTGGTTCCGCAAGTCCGCCGAAGGCGGCGACACGGAAGGCATGTTCCTCCACGCCTTCACGCTCGCCAAGGGCGAAGGCACGGAACAGGACTTCGGAGAGGCCTATTACTGGTTGCTGAAATCCGGCGAGAGCACGGTGGACGACTACCAGCAGGACCGCGCAACGCTGCGCCAGCGCCTGGAGGACAATGTCGACGCTGCCGTGCTGGCCACGGCGCGTGCGCGGTTGGAGGAGTAGGCCGCCTACCCCTTCGCGAGGAAGCTCTGCAGCTTCATCGCCGCCGGGACCGCGTTCTTCCTCAGTGTCGTGAGGATTTGCATGACCTCCGGGTCGTCCATGTCGGCGCTGGCGACCAGCTTGGAGAAGCCGTCCAGCCGGTTCGCCCGGATCCAGCGTTGCAACGGCTTGTCCTGGCTCCAGATAGCCTGGTTCATCATGTTCGCCGCCTGCATCCGGACAAAGTCGTCGAGCCCGTCCGGCAGCGGCACGACGCCCGCCTTGGCGTTCTTCTCGGCGGTCGTGCCGCCGCGCACTTCCAGATGCGCGATCAGCGAGGCGGAGAAGGTCGGCTGGTAGGCGCGAACGGTCTGCAGCGTGATGCGTCCGTCCTTGAAGACGGAGGTCGTGTCGCGCGTGGCGATGGCGCTGGCGGAACAGTCGATGTGGATGTGGTCCGGGCTGGTGGGATGCGTCCCGCCGTCCAGCTTGATCTCGTGCGAACCGATGTGCCGGACGCGCCCCTTGCGCAGCACCGTGCCCACGCGGCGCAGCTCCTCCAGTTCCGCCCGGCTGACGGTGGGCGCGTGGAACATGGTGGGCTCCACCTCGGGGTCGAGGCGCAGGAAGTAGCCGCAGGCTTCCAGCCGCGCGAACATGTCGTCACGGTCGGTGGACTGCGCCATCGCTTCGAACGCGGCGGCCTGCACGCCCATGGTCTGTTTGAAGAAGTCGGGATGGGGTTGTGTCGCGGCGCGGTCATGCATCCATCCGTCGCGCGACACGACCCAGGTGATGTCGTCCGGGTCCGTGCCCTGTTCCAACAGGAATAGGATCACGTCGATGCCCGTTTTCCCTCCGCCGATGACGACATAGCCCGCAGGCGGCGCGTCCAGCGTCGCCACGCCCCCGGCGGGCACGAAGCGCACCCCGTTCGCGACCGAGAAGTTGGGCGTGTGGTTGGCCGGGACCGTGTTCTGCCAGTAGGTCGCATCGACCAGCGTGCCGAACCCGATCTGGGTCTCCGCCCCGGAGCGCAGGTTCCGCACGCGCCCCATTCCATCTTCACTGTCTCCGAGATATTCCGAGCTGGGCAGATAGGTCACCCGTCCCGTGGGCAGCAGCGTGTCGCGCATCACCGCTTCGTAGTAGCCCTGGATCTCCGGCAGGGTGGCGAGGTCGGCCAACCCCTTGTTCAGCCCCGTCCGGTCCACGCGCCCCTGCCCCAGCTCGCGCGACGCGACGCCGTAGAAGCTCGATGGCTGGTGCAGCGTCACGAACGGATAGGCGATGTTCCAGTGCCCGCCGGGGCGCGGGTGCTTGTCGACGATGGTCAGCGTGAAATCAGACTCCGCGATCAGCGTATCCGCAAACGCCATCCCCATCGCGCCCGCGCCGACGAGAAGGTAATCTGTGGTGTGCGACGTGGTCATGGCCGCGACGTGCCAGCGGCGGGAGGCCGGGGCAAAGGAAAAGGGTGACGGACGCCCATTCAGCGACAACACCTAGCCGTCCAGCACCTCCGCCAAGTTCCCGCTCACCTCGACCGTTTCTCCGCCAGCACGGACGAACACGGTCCCCGTATCCGTCACGCCCGCCTTCCACGCTCCCAGCACGGCGCAGGCCGCAACGGTTTTCGCGTAAGTGCTCGCCGCCTTCGAGCGCAGCACCTCTTCCGGGGCTCGCAAAGCGTGGCGGCTGTCCGCGAGCACGGCATCGAGGTCGATGTCTCCCGCCTCGAACACGTCGCCCGTCACACGCGGGACGCTGTGCATCAGCTCCGGCAGGGGCGCACCGGGGGCTTGGGCGGCGCGGTCGAGCAGGTAGTCGTAGACTTCCAGCCCCACAGCCGAGGCGTGCCCGCTCTGGTCGTCGTCCAGCAGCGAGCCCGAGCCGCGCAGCAGGCTGTCGGCCAGCGCGAGCCGCAGCCCGTCGCCGCGCTCGCTCATCTGTTCCAGCGCGCGTGTCCGCTTGGCGAAGTCGCCATTCGCCTCCTCCTCCTTTGCGGCGACCAGCAGGAAGCGCGCGTCGCGGTCGCTCCGCCCGACCCGTCCGCGCAGCTGGTGCAGCTGCGCGAGGCCGAAACGGTGCGGCTGGAAGACCAGCATCGTGTTCGCCGCCGGGACGTTCAGCCCGGTCTCCAGCATGGTCGTCGCGACGAGGATATCGACATCGCCGTCGCGGAACGCGCCCAGCGCCGCGCGGTTCTTGCGCGCCTTGCGCCGTCCGTGGACGCGGTCGATCCGCGCCTCGGGGTAGAGCCTCGCCAGACGGTCGCGCACGGGCTTGGTGTCCTTGATGCGCGCGCACAGCGCGATGACCTGCCCACCGCGCGACAGCTCTGCCTCCACCGCGTTGCGCAGCGCCTCATCCGCATCCCTGATCGTCTCCGTGTCGGTCCGCCCGCGCCCGGCCGGGTAGCCTTCGATCAGCGAGACATCCGCCAGCCCGACCCGCGCCTCGGCCAGCGTGCGCGGAATGGGCGTCGCGGACAGGCGCAGGCTGTTGCCGGGTGTGTCGGACTGTTTCAGCTTCGCGCCGTATTTCTGCTCTTCGTCGATGACGCTGAGGGCGAAATCCGCATCGTCGAATGCCTCGCCGAGGAGGCCGTGCGTCCCGACGAGCAGGTCGATTTCTCCCTTGCCGAACGCGTCCAGTGTGCCGGCCTTCTGCGCGTCCGTCAGATCACCCGACCAGAGCGCGGCGGACAGGCCCAGCGCTTCGGCGCGCGGCGCGATGTCGGCCAGGTGCTGTCGCGCGAGCATCCGCGTGGGCGCTATGAGGCGCCCATGTTTCCCGGCGAGCGCGACCGCGAGCAGCGCGCGCACGGCGACCTCGGTCTTGCCGCAGCCCACATCGCCGATGACGATGCGGTTCATGGGCGGGTCTTCGGCCAAGTCGGACAGGACCGCGTCCAGTGCGGCGTGCTGGCCCTCGGTCAAATCGTGCGGAAAGCCTTCGCCTGCGCGGCTGACCGTGCCGTCCGGCAGTCTGACCGCCGCACCGCTCGCCTCGCGCCGCTCGCGCTGCAGCCGCGTCAGGGCGAACAGGCTTTCGCCCAGCTCCGCCAGGCGCTCTTCCTGGCGTTCGCTCCAATCCTTGGACCCGATCGGGTCGAGCCCGCTCTTGGGCACGCTGGCCCCGTAAGCCCACAGGCGCACCGCATCGGTCAATGGGACGCCCAGCGTGTCGCCGTCCTTGAAGCGCAGCTCTATCGTATCGACGGGACCGTCCGACAGATCCACGCGCTTGTGCGGACCCAGGCGGCAGAGGCCATAGTCCAGATGCACGACCGTCTCGCCCCGCCGGGGCGGGCGGGAACGCAAAGCGGGCGGGACGTCGCTCACGATGGGGACAGGGAAAGCATGGGGTCGGAACGGGCCGTGTCCTGTGCCGGTTCCCGGCCGGGCGGCTGCCAAGAAGGAAACGAGAAAGGAAACAGGAAAAGAAACAAAAGTTGCCCCCTTAAACCTGTAGGACTTAATTCCTATATCGGAACGGAAACCCGGCAGGGGTGGTTTTCGCTCCTGCCGCACACATATCTTTTACGAACCAAGGAGGGACAGGCCCATGGACATCCAAGCCTACACCCAACGCGCGCGCGCCGTCATCCAGTCGGCCCAGACCGAAGCGGTCACGCGCGACAACCAGCAGATCGTGCCGGGCCACCTGATGCTCGCCCTGCTGATGGAAGACGGCGAACTGCCGCGCAATCTGGTGCAGATGGCGGGAGCGTCCGCCGATGCGCTGAAAGCCAATGTGGACCGCGAACTCGCCCGGCTGCCCAAAGTGCAGGGCGGCAACGGCCTGTCGCTGGCGCAGGCGACGGCGAAGATTTTTGCATCCGCCGAGAAGAACGCCAAAAAGGCCGGCGATGCGTTCGTGACGCTGGAACGCCTGCTGCTCGCCACCGCGCTGGGCGCGGACAAAGACCTCGTTTCCGCCATGGACGCGGCGGGTCTGGACACATCGCGCCTGACAGAGGCCATCAAATCCGTGAGAAAGGACCAGCCCGTGACATCGGACAATGCCGAGGACCAGTATGACGCCCTGTCGAAGTATGCCCGCGACCTGACGCAGGCGAGCCGGGACGGCAAGCTCGACCCCGTCATCGGGCGGGACGAGGAAATCCGCCGCACGATCCAGGTGCTGAGCCGCCGGGGCAAGAACAACCCGCTGCTGATCGGCGAGCCTGGCGTGGGCAAGACCGCCATCGCGGAAGGCCTCGCCAACCGCATCGTCTCCGGCGACGTGGGCTGGTGCTGCTGAAGGGCAGCGACGTACGGGCCGCAGGCGCCGAGCACGTCGTCCAGCGCGACCTTGATGTCGAAGTCCTCCTCGAGCTTCCGCAGCCGCTTCTTGTTGTCGGCATCGTTCTGCTCCCAGT
>CAYULR010000195.1:0-5330 GCA_964445685.1 uncultured Algimonas sp. | reverse complement strand
CGGGCTGCTGGAGTTCTTCGGCCACCCCGTGATGGAGACCGAAGACATTCTCGCCTGGTTCGACGCGCGCAAGGACGAGCTGGAAGACCAGCTCTGGGACCGGGGCGGCAATACGTTGGTTCTGAAGGCGATCACGCGGTTTTCGGACGCGGCCCACAGAGAGGCGGTCTACGACGCCCTGGTCAGCATCGCCGTGTCCGACGGCGAGTACGTCCCGGAGGAATCTCGTCTGATCAAGTCGGCGGCGTCGATCTACGGGTTCGAACGCCCGCCGATCAAGGTGGTGCGGAGTTAGTTCTTCCCCTTCGCTCATCCCCGCCCCCAATCGAGTTGAGGATAAACTGCGGCGGGGATCCAGCATATCTGCAAGCGCGAAGCGCTTTCCACGATGTCGCGCCTGGATTCCCGCTTTCGCGGGAATGAGCGAAGGATTTAAGGCGTGCGCCTGCGCGACCTACCCTTCCGCCTCCATCGCCTCCCGCGCGCGCATGTCCTTCTTGCGCTCATGCTCCAGCAGGTAGCGCTTGCGGATACGGATGTTTTCCGGCGTCACTTCGACCAGCTCGTCATCGTTGATGAACTCCAGCGCATATTCCAGCGTCGTATCGATCGGCGTCGTCAGCACGACCGCTTCGTCGGACCCGGCGGCGCGGACGTTGGTGAGCTTCTTGCCCTTGAGCGGATTGACCGTCAGGTCGTTGTCGCGGCTGTTGATGCCGATCAGCATGCCCTCATAGACCTCCGTCGCGTGGCCGATGAACAGCTTGCCGCGTTCCTGCAGGTTCCACAGGGCGAAGGCGAGCGCCTTGCCAGTCGAGTTGGAAATGAGCGCGCCCTTCTGGCGGCGACCGATCCCGGCCGCGGCGCGCGGGGCGTAGCGGTCGAAGTTGTGGTACATCAGGCCGTTGCCGGACGTCAGCGTCATGAACTCGCCCCGGAAGCCGATCAGGCCGCGCGTGGGAATGTCATAGTCCAGGCGCACGCGCCCCTGCCCGTCGGGCTGCATGTTCTTCATGTCGCCCTTGCGCTCGTTCAGGCGCTGGATGACCGCGCCTTCCGTGCCCTCTTCAAGGTCCACGGTCAGCGTCTCCCACGGCTCGCAGAGCACGCCGTCGATTTCCTTGTTGATCACCTGCGGGCGCGAGATCGCGACCTCGTAGCCTTCGCGGCGCATATTCTCGATCAGAATGGAGAGGTGCAGCTCGCCTCGGCCGGACACACGGAACTTGTCGGCTTCGTCCAACTGTTCGACGCGCAGGGCGACGTTGTGGATCAGTTCGCGGTCGAGACGGTCCTTGATGTTGCGCGACGTGACATACTTGCCCTCGCGGCCCGCAAACGGCGAGTCGTTGACCTGGAAGGTCATGGAAAGCGTCGGCTCGTCCACAGTTAGCATGGGCAGGCGTTCGACATTTTCCGGATCGCAGATCGTGTCGGAAATGCCGAGGTCCTCGATGCCCGTGAAAGTGACGATATCGCCAGCGGTCGCAGACTCTGTCTCGACGCGCTCCAGCCCCATGAAGCCGAAGATCTGACCGATCTTGGCCTTCCGCTCCGTGCCGTCCGCGGCAGCGACCACGACCTGCTGGCCCTTCTTGATCGTGCCGCGCTGGATACGCCCAATGCCGATGACGCCCTTGTAGCTGTCATAGTCGAGCGCACTGACCTGCAGCTGTAGCGATCCGGTCGGGTCCACGTCCGGGACAGGCGCATGGGCGACGATGGTTTCGAAGAGCGGCGACATGTCCGTGCCTTCCTCGCCCGCCTCATGGGCGGCCCAGCCATTGATGGCGGAAGCGAAAACGGTCGGGAAATCCATCTGTTCGTCTGTCGCGCCCAGGCGGTCGAACAGGTCGAACGTCTGGTCCACGACCCAGTCGGGACGCGCGCCCTGGCGGTCGACCTTGTTGACCACGACGATGGGTTTCAGGCCGCGCTCCAGCGCCTTGCGCGTGACGAAGGTCGTCTGCGGCATCGGGCCTTCCACGGCATCGACCAGCAGCACGACCGAATCGACCATGGAGAGAACGCGCTCCACCTCGCCGCCGAAATCGGCGTGGCCGGGCGTGTCCACGATGTTGATGCGCCATTCCTGGCCAGAGGCGTCCGTCCAGCGGATGGCCGTGTTCTTGGCGAGGATGGTGATACCGCGTTCGCGTTCGATGTCGCCGGAGTCCATGACCCGTTCGGCCTGTTCGCCGCGTTCGTCCAGCGTTCCGGACTGCCGCAGCAGCTTGTCGACCAAGGTCGTTTTGCCGTGGTCGACGTGGGCAACGATGGCGACGTTGCGGAGATGTTTGATATCGTCTGACATGGCGCGGCCCATAACGGGAAGTCGGTGGGTTTCAAGTGAAGATGTGAGGGGAGTTCCGGTTGGGCATGACCGCAGGTTCTGCCGCCCATCGAGTGGCGGCCCGTGAACAGCTTTGCGTCCTGTCCGGGCCGGATGGCACGGGGCGCGGGTTCGTTCCGCCGATGGCGGAAGAAAGGATAACCAGTTTTACGACGGGATGAACCCGCGCGCCGCGATGCAATAGCGGTTGCCACGTCCATCGTTCCGGCACGCGCCTGTCCGCCTGCGATTGGGTTTCTTTGCGGAAACCGCCGCGGCCTCTCCGGCCGGGTCCGAACACGGGTCCCGGCCGGGTGATTGGCGCTCACGCGGTCCGGTGGACGGAGGCGTGCCGGAAGGTGGACGCGGACGGTCGGCCGGTCCCCACAGCGTACGAACCGCAGGGGCGGCACCGGTTACGTGGCAGGGCATTGCCCCGAACGCCGGTGTTCCGGCTCCACGCGACCGACCCGTCGCATCGCTCGCCCCTGCACCGCGAGAGGGTCGTACATCTCCCCGTGCCTGCAGTGGCGATTTGCCGAGTATAGATCAGGGTACGGGGGTGCGGATACGATTGTTGAAATGAGTTTGGAGGGGTTTGGTTTCAGTGGGTTCGCGGATGTTTCTAAGGTTGGTATGCGCGGATGAATTCAAGGGAGTGGGCTTCAGGACCGTTCAGCCCCCTACTCCCGCACCGCATCCCGCAGGTACAAACTCCCCGTCCAAACCGACAGCACCGCCGCCAGCCAGATCAACACCAGCCCCAGTGTCCGCGCCCCGTTGCGGATGTCCGGAATGACCTCGTCGATCGGCAAGTAAGCGCGCGACAGCACCCATACGATGAGCACGGCAATGCCCAGCAGCTCGAACGCGGTCTTCCACTTCGCCAGGTTGGTCGGCGACATGACTTTGCCCGTCAGCGCCGCGTGCTCCCGCGCGCCGGAGACAAGGATGTCCCGGAAGATGATGGCGAGGCCCGGCACGAGGAACATCCAGTTGCCCCGGGCCGCGA
Source organism: uncultured Algimonas sp. (assembly GCA_964445685.1). GTDB lineage: Bacteria > Pseudomonadota > Alphaproteobacteria > Caulobacterales > Maricaulaceae > Litorimonas. The sequence goes on along the minus strand of CAYULR010000195.1, from coordinate 1,986 downwards.
TCATGAAGGCGATCAGGCAGCCCGCGACGAGGAGCTTGTCCGCGATCGGATCGATCATGCGCCCGAACCCGGTCACCACGCTCCATTTACGGGCCAGATAGCCGTCCAGCCAGTCCGTGAAGGCCGCGAGCGCGAATAGCGGACCGAGGACGAGCAATTGCCCGAAAGGGCTCTGCCAGCCGAATTCCAGCGACAGGATGCCGATGATGAAAACCGGGATCAGTACGATGCGCGACACGGTCAGCGCATTGGGAACCCAGTAGAGTGGATGGCGGTCGGCCAGGTCGAGGTCAGACATCGGGCGTCTCGCGTTTGTGCGTCAGGATTTTGTAGCCCGTGACAAGGGAGAAGAGAGCGGCGATCCAAAGGCAGATCTGCCCCACGATCCAGAGCGCCGGGGAGACGGCGCCGTAGACTTCCAGGGCACGGTCCGGTCCTGCGCGGAGGCGGTCGAGCGCCTGCGTCAGCCAAGGCGCGCCGACGAGCAGCATCGTGCCCAACATGGCGAAACCGCCCTTCAGGTTCGACGCGGTGTCGTCGTCCCAGCCAAAGCGGGACAGCTCATAGCCCTTGAAAACACCCACGGCGACTTCGCGCAGGATTAGAACGGCGACGGGAATGAGGAAGGCCCAATGCATCAGTCCGCTGCGCCAGACGACGATGGTCAGCGCCGTCAGCACGCCCGTGACCAGGATCGTATCCGCCGCATCGTCGAGATAGCCGTAGCGGCGCACCGCGTTGCGCGAGGACCCTCCGAATACGTCGTCGAGGATGTCGCTGACCGCCGCGATGATGAAGAGGAAACAGGCTAGGATGGAGATTTGCGGATCGGGCCATCCGGCGAACAGGACGAGCGCCATGATCAGCGGCGTCACGAAAAGCCGCAGCAGCGTCAGCGCGTCGGCGATGGCCCCGCCTGCCGTGTCGGGGGGCGTATCCGGTTCGGGATCATTCGTGGAAGTAGTCATGAATGCTCTGCGCCAGCTTTTGGCTGACACCCTCCACGGTCGACAGTTCGTCCACGGACGCATTCTTTACGGCCTTGGCCGATCCGAAATGCGCCAGCAGGGCGCGTTTGCGCCCGGGGCCGACTCCCGGAATACCATCTAGGGGATTGGCTTTCATGTCTTTTTTTCGACGCGCCCGGTGCGTGCCGATGGCGAAACGGTGCGCTTCGTCCCGCAAACGCTGGAGGTAGTACATGGCCGGGTTGCGCGGCGGCAAGGTGAACGGGTCGCGCCCGTTCATGTAGAAGGTCTCGCGGCCCGCATTCCGGTCCGGCCCCTTGGCGATGGCCACCAGCGTGATACGCCCCAGCACACCGAGTTTGTCCAGCACCCCGGTCACGGCGGAGAGCTGCCCCTTGCCGCCATCGATCAGCACGAGATCCGGCCATTCCAGCGTGTCGTCCTTCACCAGCCGGGCGAAACGGCGCGACAGCACTTCGCGCATCATGCCGAAATCGTCGTTCTTGACCTCGGTCTCCTTGATGTTGAACGTGCGGTAGTCGCGCTTGCGGAAGCCCTCCGGCCCCGCGACGACGAACGCCCCGATCGCGTTGCTGCCCTGATTGTGGCTGTTATCGTAGACCTCGATGCGGTTGGGCGGGTTCTCCATGGCGAAAAGCTCGCGCACTTCCTCCAGCAGCTTCGCCTGATTGCGTGTTTCCGCCAGACGGCGACCAAGCGCTTCCTGCGCATTGCGGCGGGCCGTCTCCAGCAGCTTCTTTTTCTCGCCACGCTGCGGGACGCTGACCGAGATCTTGCGGTCGGCGCGTTCGGAGAGTGCGTTCTGGATCAGGCCATGGCTCGGCAGATCATGGCTGACGAAGATTTCCTTCGGAATCGGCTTGTCCGAGTAGAATTGCGCGACGAACGCATCCAGCACCTCTTCCGGGCCCTGGTCCTTCTCGTGCCGTGGGAAGTGGGCGCTGTTGCCCCAGTTCTGACCGGCGCGGAAGAAGAAGACCTGCACGCAGCTCTGACC
>CAYULR010000194.1:0-5359 GCA_964445685.1 uncultured Algimonas sp. | reverse complement strand
TGATATCAAAGACCCGTCCGAGAATATTGTCTGGACCGTGCCCGAAGGCGGCGGCGGCCCCAACTATGCAGGCATGTAGATTGCCTGCGCGACCCCAGCCGGGCCTGGCCCGTCCGACAGCGAGATCCTCGATGAAGCTCTGGGCCGTGATGGCGCTCTCCGCCGCGATGATCGTGTCCTGCGCCACGGTCCCCGCAGCAGCGGAGACGCGCGTCGATGAAAAGCGCGCCAGCCTGAAGGCCGACTATCTCGCGGGCAGCTATGCGCGGTACCTGAAGGATTCCCGCGCGCGGTCGCGCTACTTCCAGAGCGCCTACGACCTCGCGCCCGAGGACATGCGCCTGGGGCGCATCGCCCTGTTCTCCGCCCTCGCGTCGGGGGACGAGGCGCTGACGCGCAAGACGGCGGAAGAGATCTACCGCGAGAATTCCAACGAAGCCATGGCGCGGGCCGTGCTGGGCGCGGATGCCTTCTCCAAGGGGCGCACCGCACGCACGCGCAAATATGTGAACAATCCGTCCTCCGACTTCACCATGGGCCACGCGCTGCGAATCCTGAAAGGCTGGAACGAGGTCGAGGAAGGCCGATACGAAGCCGCCCGCGAGACGTTCCGCGCCTTGAGCGATACGGCGTACTTCACCGCGCTCGGCCAGTTGCAGATTGCCAAGATGGAAGCGCGCCTGGGACGCTCCGCGCAGGCGGAAGCCCTGTTCGCGCAAGTCGAGGCCAGCGGCATTGCGCGCCTTGAAACCAGTCTGTCCCTGGCGCGCCTCGAAGCGGAAGACGGCCGGACGGCGGAGGCGATCGCCCGCCTGGAACGCCTGGTCGCCGACAATGCCGCAGCCGAGGTCGGCCCGGCGGGGCATTACCTGATGCGTCTACGCGAAGGTCGCCGCCTGCCGCGCCTGTCGGTGAAGGCCGAAGCCGCCCGCGCGCTGACGGAGCCCGCCTTCGCCTTCTTCGTGCGCAACAAGTCGAATGACGGGGCGGAAACATTCCTGCGTTTCGCGCGCTGGATCGATCCGGACTTCGACCGCTCCGCCATCTGGCTGGCGGGACTGCTGGAAGAGATCCACCCCGACATGGACGACCAGACGCGCGCCGAAGTGAGCGCGCTCTACGACATGGTCGGTAAAAGCAGCCCCTACCATGTCAGCGCGCAAATGGGTCTGGCGAGCCTTCTCTTCGACCAGAACCGCGACGAAGAGGCCATCGCCATCCTGGAGTCGGTCGCGGAGTCCGATCCGTCCTATTTCACGCGCGAAGCCCTGGGCCGCGCGCGTTTCTTCCGGGAGAACTGGGAAGGCGCGCTGCCGTTCTACACGCAGCTGGTCGACTCGCTGAGCGAGGAGGAGCTGACGGCGAACCCGACTCCGCTGCGCCTGCGCGGCATCATCTACGAACGCCTGGACCGGTGGTCCGAGGCGGAAGCCGACTTCGAACGCGTGCTGCGCTACCAGCCGGACGATGTCGATACGCTCAACTATCTCGGATATACGTGGGTGGACCGGGGCGAGAAGCTCGACCGGGCGTTCACGCTGATCGAGCGCGCCGTGGAACTGGAACCCGACTCCGGCGCCATCGTCGACAGTCTGGGCTGGGCGCACTACAAGCTCGGCCGCTACGGCGAAGCCAAGACGCATCTGGAACGCGCCGTAGTCCTGTCGCCCTGGTCGGCGACCATCATCGACCATCTGGGCGACGTCTACTGGCGTTTGGGCCGCAAGCGCGAGGCAACCTACCAGTGGCAACGCGCGTTGGAATACGATCCGACCGAGAAGGAACGGGCCGCGATCCAGGCCAAGCTCGACGCCGGGGCGAACGCGGTTCCGGCCTCCTGACCCGGACCATGCTCTGCCGCGCCAAGGTCAATCTGACCCTGCATGTCGGGGCGCCGATCCCATCCGGCCGCTGGGCGGGCTACCATCCCGTCGATAGCCTGGTCGTCTTCGCCGATATGGGCGATGTGCTGGATGTCTCCGAGAGCCGTTCCGGAGCCCACGCGATCAGCGTCGATGGACCCTTCGGGGAGGGGCTGTCTCCGGGACCCGACAACCTGGTCACACGCGCGCTCGAAGCGTGCGGGATCGCGCCGCGCCACGTCCGCTTGACGAAGAACATCCCTGTTTCGGCGGGGTTGGGCGGGGGGTCGGCGAACGCGGCCGGCGTACTGCGCCTGTTCGACAAGGACCATGCCGTGGATGCTGCTGCTCTCGGCGCGGACGTTCCCGTCTGCCGCCTCTCCCAAACCGCCATGATGCGCGGTATTGGCGAGCGCGTGGACCCCGTCGAAGAGCTCGGCCAAGTCGCGGCGGTCCTGGTGAACCCGCGCAAGCCGGTCTCCACCGCGACCATATTCCGCGAGTATGACGCGACCGCGCCCGACGCGGAGCCGCACAGGACGTCATCGCAAGGCACATTGCTCGACCGTGCCCTATCTGGCCGGAACGATCTGCAAGACGTCGCCGCGCGGTTGGAGCCGTCCATCGGAGAGGTCCTCCACGCCTTGCAGAACACACCGGCCTGCCGTCTTGCGCGGATGAGCGGCTCTGGCGCGACGTGCTTCGGCCTTTACGACACGCTGGACGCCGCAAAGGACGCCGCCAGCGCGCTGGAGGGTCGTGGCTGGTGGGTGCAGCCGGCATTGCTGGGCGATGCGTCGTGATATCGTTCGACGCGTGGATTGCGATGCAGGTGGGCGGCTTCGCCTTTTTCGTCTCACTCGCCCTGACAGGGTTTGCGCGCCTTGGCGGGCTGGGCGACGTGCCGGATCACCGGTCCAGCCACGAACGCATGACGCCCACGGCGGGCGGTATCGGGATCATCGGCGGGGCGCTGTTGGCTGCGGCGTGGCTGCACCAGGACCGGCTTTTCGCGCAGCCGGGCAGCGTGGAACGGCTCGGCACCTTCCTGGCTGCGACGTTCGGCGTTGCCGTGCTCGGCCTTGTCGACGACCGTTACGTGCTGCCGTCCAAGCTGAAGTTCGGCCTCGTCTTCCTGCTGTCCCTTCTGGTCGTTTGGGGCGTGGGGAGCGTGACCAAGCTGCCATTCGGCGCGGACCATGTCTATCTGCTCTGGTGGTCCGGCCTCGCGGGGTCCGTGCTTTGGGTGTTTACCGTGACGAATGCCGTCAATTTCATGGACGGCATCAACGGGCTGTTCGCCACGACGCTGTCCATTGCCAGTGCGGGGCTGTGCGTGCTTGCGCTGAATGTCGGCGCGCCCGTGACGGCGCTGGTGTCGGGCAGCCTCTGCGCGGCGTTGCTGGGCTTTCTGCCCTATAATCTGCGTGACAGGGCGGCTGTGTTTTCCGGCGACTGCGGAGCGCTGGCGGCGGCGTTCCTTTATGCCGGTTCGGTCTTGTTCCTGGTGCACGAACAGCCGGAACTCCGGCTCCTCTATGCCGGGCCGCTGCTGATCATGCCGCTGCTGGCCGATGCGCTGATCACGCTGGCGCGCAAGCCGTTCATCGGACTGAAGCTGCTGGAGCCGCACCGCTCGCATCTCTACCAGCGATGGGCGCGGGCGAGGGGCGGGCATATCGCCGTGTCGATGATCTACGGAACGGTCACGGTCGGCATGGTGCTGCTGGTGCACGAAGCACATGAACGCGGAACGCTCGGCTCGATGTCGGGATTGGGACTGATTGCAGGCGTGTCCGCCTGCCTCTACTTCGCGCGGTCGGCGAACCTGCCGGATTAGGAGGCGCGCGAGACCACGAAAGCGGCCAGGTCCTGCAGGCAGGCGCGAAGCGGGCTAGCCTCGAACAGGTCCAGCGCCTCGATCGCCTCGACGGAGAAGCGCCGCGCCATTTGCAGGGTTTCTTCCAGCGCATCCGTGCGGTTCAGGATTTCCTGCGCCCGCTCCAGGTCCGCATCCGTCTGTTCGCGCTGCACGATGACCTTGCGCCAGAAAGCGGTCTCGGCCTCCGTCGCCTTGGCCAGCGCGCGGATGACGGGAAGCGTCATCTTGCCTTCGCGGAAATCGTCGCCGACCGACTTGCCGAGCGCGCTCTGCTGCCCGCCATAATCCAGCGCGGCGTCCACGAGCTGGAAGGCGAGGCCGAGCTTCATGCCGTAGTCGCGCAGGGCTTGGCGTTGCTCCGGGCTGCGTTCCGCAATGACGGGTGCGACTTCGGTCGCGGCGGCGAATAGCGCGGCCGTCTTGGCTTCGATCACGGCCATGTAGTCGGCTTCGCTCATCGCGATGTTGCGCAGCGAAGCCAGCTGCCGGACTTCGCCCTCTGCGATGACCGAGGAGGCATGGGACAGGATGCCGAGCGCTTCCATGGACCCGGTCTCGACCATGAGGTTGAAGGCGCGGGCGAAGAGGAAGTCGCCGACAAGGATAGAGGCACTGTTGCCCCAGATCAGGTTGGCGGGCTTCTTACCGCGCCGCAGGTCCGATTCGTCGACCACGTCGTCATGCAGCAGCGTGGCGGAATGGATGAACTCCACCGCCGCCGCCAGCTTGTGGTGCGCCGTGCCTTGGTAGTCGCAGAGTTGCGCCGCCGCTACGGTCAGCAGTGGGCGCAACCGCTTGCCGCCCGCGCCGACCAGGTGTTCCGCCAGATCGGGGATCATGCCGACGCTGGACTGCATCCGTTCCAAGATGAGCGCGTCCACCGCCGCCATGTCGTCATGGCAGAACCCGAACAGTGTCTGCGCGGGGGAGAGGGCGCTGTCGCGCTGGATTTGTGCCGGAGCGTTCAAGACGGAGCCTTGGTTGAGTTTGTCGCTAGTTAAGAGCGCGGTGGTGAGCGCACAAGTGACAAAGACGTTTTGACACTCTGCCTTGCAAGAATGCCGCAACCGCGCGAACGTTGCGCCATGAAATGCATCATCGCCACCATGAACCCCGCGACGCACAGCTTTGCAGAAGCCGTCTTGAAGGAGGCGGAAATCGAGTATTTCGTGATGAATTTCCACAGCTCCGTCATGGACGGCTCCATCGCCATGATCCCCAAACGCCTCATGGTCATCGACGAGGATTTCGAGGAAGCGCGCGACGTGCTGACGGATGCCGGGCTGGGCGAAGAGCTGGAAGCCGGATGATCGCCGTCATCGTCACGACCAATCCGGCCACGATCAGTTTCGCCGAAGCGGTACTGAAGGACGCGGATATCGACAGCTACGTCATGGACCAGAATATGAGCGTGCTGGAGCCGGGCATCATGATCCCGAAGCGCCTGATGGTGCTGCGCGAAGATATGGACGAAGCGCGCGCTGCGCTCAGCGATGCGGGGCTAGCGAAGGAGTTGGAGGTGTGAGTCCGGCAACACCCTGAGTCCCGCCGCTTGAACTTCGCCCATAGCCCGCTAAAGCCGCGCGCATGACTGCCGCGCTGTCCAAACCCACAT
>CAYULR010000193.1:0-5458 GCA_964445685.1 uncultured Algimonas sp. | reverse complement strand
CGACGAAGTCGCAAATGTGGCTTTGTTCCTAGCGTCCGATGAAAGCAGCTTCTGCACCGGCTCTGTATTCTCTGCCGATGGCGGTTTCCTCGCAGCCTAGCGACTTGGCAGTCAGAGCCGAAAGGTAAGTCCGACTCCACCAGCCTACATCCTGACGCCGCAGGGCGCGCATCGCGTCGCTGTGGCGTTGGCGTCTTTCTGGCAGAGGCATGGCGACGGCCTTTGACAGACCACGCGCGACATCCACCGCGTCGTACGGATTGACGCTGACGGCGAAGTCGCCCAGCTGCTCATGCACGCCGGCAAAGCGGGAAAGAACGAGGACGCCAGGGTCCTGCGTATCCTCTCCGGCGACATACTCCTTCGCCACGAGGTTCATGCCGTCCGCCAGAGATGTGACGAGACCGACATTGGCTCGGCGGTAATAGCCCGCAATTTCCGCGCGCGGTACGGAACGATGAAGATATTGAACAGGCGTGTAACCGATCTCGGCGAACTCGCCGTTCACCTCTCCCGATAGACGTTCGAGCTCCGTCCTTATGTCAGAGTAGGCTTTCACAGCCTCGCGCGTGGGCGGTGCGATCTGTAGGAGGCTGACTTTGTTTTCGCCCGCGCCTCTGTCGCGCAGGAACTGTCTGAAGCCAGAAAGCCGTTGCGGCAGACCCTTCGAATAGTCGAGACGGTCCACGCCGATGATGAGCTTGTGGTCAGAGGGCAGTATCCGGGTTTTCGCCGACGTGGCCTTGTCAGCAAGGTCTGCAAAACTTTCTACATCGATGGAAATCGGGAATGAGTGGATGCGGGCCGTGTGTCGGCCGCGCTTGATCCGTCCATTCAACAGAAGTTCAGTTCCTGGGATGGACCGGAATACGGCGAGAGCTTCCGAGACGTCTCTTTGCGTCTGCAACCCGATCAGGTCGTATTGTACGAACCAATCGGAAACCTGCTCGGCATGCGAAATGCCTCGGATGTTCTGTGCGCTCGGAAACGGGATGTGATGGAAGTAGCCGATCGGACCTTTGAAGCCGCGCTTTCGAAGCTCTGACGCCAACGGAATGAGATGGTAGTCATGAACCCAGACGCAGTCGTCCGGCTGCAGGTGGGGAATGGACTGCTCAGCAAGCCGGGCGTTCAGCGCGCTATAGGCGGCCCGAAATTCCGGCCTGATGTCGAGCAGATCGGGACGCCCGTGGCAGAGTGGCCAAAGAACACTGTTGGCGTAGCCGAGATAGTAGTCGCGGTGTTCATCCGGCGTCAGGCGTAGAGCCAAGCGATCGAAGGACGCGCCGGGCAGGGGGCGAAGCTCGCTCTGTGCTGGCAAGGCTGGATCGCCTGCCGTTCCGATCCAAAGGCTGCGCGGCCTGTCCCGGTCGCCTACACCAACGGCCTTTTCCAGCGCAACTACCAGTCCGCCAGACGGCGTGTCTCCGGTCGGCAGCCGGTTGCTGAAAACGACAAGCCGCGATGCAGTCTGCACCGCGGCCTTCTTATTGTCGGCGTTCGTGTCGCCGAGCGGAAGTGGCGAGAGATCAAGCACCGACCACCATGCCGCCATTGGGGTGCAGCGTCTGGCCCGAATAATAGCTGCCATCGCTGGACGCGAGGAAGAGATAGGCTGTTGCGACTTCCCACGGTTGGCCAGGACGCTTCATGGGCGTCTTCTTGCCAAAGCCTTCGACGCGTTCTGCGGGCATGGAGCCGGGAATAAACGGCGTCCAGATCGGACCTGGCGCAACGGCGTTGACCCGGATGCCGTCTTTGATCACCCGCTTGGCGAGAGAGCGCGAGAAGGCGAGATTGGCGCCCTTGGTCGTGCTGTATGTCAGCAGGTCGCCATGACCGGCAAAAGCATTGACCGAGGTCGTGTTGACGATGCTGTCACCCTTGGACAGGTGCGGCAATGCGGCTTGGGACATGAGCAGATAGCCCAGCACGTCCGTTTCGAGCATGGTGCGGATCTTCTCTTCTGAGAAATGAGCCCAGTCGTCTTCCATCCATTGGCGCGCAGCGTTGTTGATCAGGATGTTCAATGTTCCGAAGCGTTCGACTGTCTGTGCAACGGCGGCCTCCGCATTGACCTTTTTGCCGATGTCGCCCGGGATCAGCAGGCATTCGCCGCCTTCTTCATCTTCGATAATGCGCTTGGTTTCCTGTGCGTCGCGATCTTCTTCCAGGTAGGCGATTGCGATTTTCGCGCCTTCGCGAGCAAACAGCACGGCGACGGCACGGCCGATACCGCTGTCGCCACCCGTGATGAGTGCAACCTTTTCCTTCAGCTTGCCGACGCCGGGAAAGCGCGGCGTGTAATCCGGCGCTGGGTCCATCTTGTATTCATCGGCGGGCATGGAGTCCTGGCTCTGGGCCGGAATATATTAGGGTTTAAGCGGGTCTTGGAGTGTATCCATGGGTCTGGTGTCCTTTCTGCGTTCGGTCCCTCATCAGGGGATCGAAGGCGCGGCAGCGACCTTTCGTTCCGAATTTCCCAACAGAAACGCAGCCGCGTCTTCCAGCGCTTCGCGTGCATCGTTGAACAGGTCTGGCCATTGCCAAAACATGTGCGAGCGGCCGGACAGGACGCGCAATCTGACGGTCTTGTCCGCGCGTCCCAAGGCTCTCGCGAGCAGGAGAGTGTCATCCAGCAAGACTTCTGCACCCCCGACGGCCAGCCATGTTGGAGGCAGAGACAACAGGTCGGCAAGCAGGGGCGATACGACAGGGTCGTCCACTTCCCTCTCAGGACAACTCATTCGGAATAGTTCTTGGTCCTTTTCATGAGAGTTCATGCGATCGGTCGGCGTGTTGGCCTCTCGTGTCTCGCTCAGGCCTGTCCGGTCCGTATTGGGAGAGAAGAGGGCGAGGGCGCTGATCCGGTCCGGGTGAGCAAGAGCGAGATTGAGTGCCAAATGCCCGCCCGCGCTGTCACCGATCACGGCAATAGGGTGATCAATGGCGTCTTTTACGGCTTTCGCGTCTTCCAAAGGCGCGGGCCATGTCTGTTCGGGCGCGAGTGAATAGTCGGGCAGGAATATGCGGCCTCCCATCGCCTCGGCAATCTTTTGCGCTGCTAGCGTGTGAGTAGAGGGTGACCCGAAAACATATCCGCCACCATGAAACCATAAGGCTCGCAAGGGACCCATCCCGACATAGAGACCTTTGATGCCTCCAATCTCCGCAGCTTGTCCGGCAGGTTGACCCTGCATGATTTCGGCAAACCCCTGTCGCATGGACTCCGGCGTCTCGCCGAGGTCCACGCGTTCGACCAGAGCATGCAACGCATCGATGCTGTCGGGGCGGCTCACGCTAGATCGCGATAGAGCCCACAGCTCCGCCATCGACCCGGTAGGTCGAACCGGTCACGAAACTGGCGAGGTCCGAGCAGAGGAAGGCGATGACAGGCGCGACTTCTTCGGGCTTCCCGCGACGGCCCACGACGAGGTAGGGGCGCTTTTCCTCCAGGAAGGTCTCGACTGCCTTATCGAAGCTGATGCCTTTCTTTTCGGCGCGCTTCTCCATCATGCCGTCCGTCATGTCGGATTCGATAAACGCAGGAGCGACGCAATTGACCATCAGACCCTTGCCGCTGTGCTGCATGGCAACGGACTTGCTCCAGGACAGGAGTGCGGATTTCGATGAGTTGTAGACCGTCTCGTCTGGGTAGGGCTGGGCGACGTTCTCGCTGGTGATGAAAACCATGCGGCCCCAGCCGCGGTCGATCATGGCCGGGCCGAGGTGTCGGCCTAGGCGCACGGCGGACATGAAGTCGATATCCAGCGCCTTGGACCAAGCCTCCTCGCTCATCTGGAGCGGGTCACCCTTGTCGCCGGTGATGCCAGCCGTGTGGACCAGAATATCGAACTTCGTTCCGGCTTCCTCAATGAAGGCGTTCACCCCCCCGTCGCTGGACAGATCACCGATCAGGTAGTCGCAGCCATAGTCATCCGACATGCGCTTCAGCTCGTCCTCATGCGCCTCGATGTCCGTCAGGAGCATCTCGACGCCTTCGTCTTTGAGGATTTTGACGGTTGCCTCAGCGATGCCGCCCGGGGCTCCGGTCACGAGGGCACGCTTGCCTTTGATCTTCAGGTCCATTCCAGTCTCTCCATGAATTGCGTGGAGAGAATGTCGCACTCGCGAGTCCGTTCCGTCAGAAGGGCAACTTCACGATAAAGTTAGGGTCAGACAATGGTATGCCAGCGTTGCGACAACAGGCTGGCCGAATTGACGATGCCGACGAGCGAATAGGTCTGCGGAAAGTTGCCCCAAAGCTCCAGCGTATCGGCGTCGAGATCTTCGCTCATCAAACCGAGATGGTTGCGCCGTTTCAGAACAGTCTCGAACATGTCGCGCGCTTCCTCTGTTCGGCCAACGCGGTGCAGCGCGTCGATGAACCAAAACGTGCATGCCGTGAACGTCGTCTCTGGCTTACCGAAGTCATCAGATGCCTTGTAGCGGTAAACATAGTCGCCTTTGCGCAGGTGCTTATCGACGGCCTCGACCGTTCCGACATACCGCTCGTCCATCGGGTCGATGAAGCCGATCTCCGCCATCAGAAGAACTGATGCATCCAGCGTGTCCCCGCCGTAGGATGCTGTGAAGGCATTCATGTCCGTGTTGAAGGCACGCTCCAGCACAGTCTCTTTTATGATGTCCGCGCGCTTCTGCCAGACAGCGCGGCGGCGTCCCAGCTCGAGATGGTCCGCAATCCGTGCGAGGCGGTCGCAAGCTGCCCAGCACATGATGGCCGAGCTGGTATGCACGTGGGCCATGCCGCGGAATTCCCAGATGCCGGCATCGGGAGTGTCGTGGACCTCCCAGGCCCGTTCGCCGACCGCCTCCAGTTCTTCGAAATCCCTGTGACCACATTGACTGAAAAGACGGGAGTCGAAGAAGGCCTGGCTCGCGGATAGCAAAACCTGACCATAGACATCGTGCTGCACATGTTCGTGCGCCTGGTTGCCCCGCCGGACCGGTGTGTGGCCCCGATAGCCGGGCAGTGTATCGACGATATGTTCCGTCAGCTCGGTTTCCAGCCCGATACCGAAGACGGGCTGGATAAAGCCTTCGCCGTGGGGCGAGTCCTGGCCGCGCGACACGCTGATCACGTTGCGAACGTAACGGACATAGTCCTCGAGGCTCGACATGTTCGCGAGGCGGTTGAGGGCCGTAACGACGAAATAGGCGTCGCGAAGCCAGCAGAACCGGTAGTCCCAATTCCGTTCGCTGCCCTGATGTTCCGGAACCGATGTCGTAAGAGCGGCAACAATGCCGCCTGTCTCCTCATAGATGCAGAGCATGAGCGTGATCGCCGCGCGGACAACCGCGCTCTGCCATTCGTACGGGATCGCCAGGGCGCGCGACCAATCCCGCCAGTAATCTTCCGTCTGTTCCTGCCAGTCGCGTGCGAGATCCCCTGGCGCGCGCGTCAGCGTCTCGTCTGGGCCGAGAACCAGGGCTATGT
>CAYULR010000192.1:0-5496 GCA_964445685.1 uncultured Algimonas sp. | reverse complement strand
TTCCGGCAGGTTGATATCCACCGGCACGCTCGGGTCGATCAGCTTCAGGTGGCTGGGCTGGTTCTCGCCGTGATAGGTGTTGGTGAACGACACGTTCGTCAGGCGGTCGAAGGACAGGACGCCGTCCGGCTTCGGATAATGGATCGGCTTGTGCTTGGCCGCTTTCTGCGTCGATTTCGCATCGTTCTTGCGGTGCGACAGCGTACCGAACGGGCTGAACTTGAACAGCGTCTGCAGCCACATATCTACGCCGCCCATCATCATGCCGCCAAGGAACGGACCGAAACGGCCGTTCAGCACGGCAACGTTGCGCACGGGCTTCAAATCCTTGCCGATGTCGCCGTCGTGGATTTCCTGGTCGTAGTCGGCCAGCGTGTCGGCGGTGCGGCCTGCCTTCAGCGCGCGGTCGGCGGCTTCGGCGGCCGCAATACCTGACAGCATGGCGTTATGGTTGCCCTTGATGCGCGGCAGGTTCACCAGACCCAGCGAACAGCCGAGCAGCGCGCCGCCCGGGAAGGCCGCCTGCGGGATGGACTGGTAGCCGCCCTTGGTCACGACGCGCGCGCCGTAGGAGATGCGCTTTCCGCCTTCCAGTAGCGCCGCAATGTCGGGATGGTGCTTCCAGCGTTGGAATTCCATGTAGGGATAAAGGTGCGGGTTTTCGTAGTTCAGGTCCACGATCATGCCGAGGTAAACCTGGTTGTTCTCCGCGTGGTAGACGAAGGAGCCACCGCCCTGTTTCAGGCCCAAGGGCCAACCGCTGGAGTGGTAAACCTTGCCCGGCTCGTGGTTCTCCGGTTTGACTTCCCAGACTTCCTTCATGCCGAGGCCGTATTTCTGCGGCTCGACATGGTCCGTCAGGCCGAACTTGGCCATGGCGACCTTGGAGAGCGACCCGCGCGCACCTTCGGCGAGGAAGACGTACTTGCCGTGCAGCTCCATACCGGGTTCGTAGTTCGGACCCTTCACGCCGTCTTGCGAGCTCTCGTCCTTCTCGATGCCGAACTCGCCCGCCACGACGCCTTTCAGGCTGCCGTCTTCGCGGTAGAGCAGTTCCGAACAGGCCATGCCAGGGAAGACTTCCACGCCCAGCGCTTCGGCCTGGTCGCCCATCCAGCGCGCTACCGCGCCCATGGAGACGACATATTTGCCGTGATTGTCCATCAGCGGCGGCAGGATGAAGGTCGGCAGCTGGAAGCCGCCCTCCTTGCCGAGCACGGCGAAGTGGTCGGAGGTGACTTCCTGCTTCACCGGGCAAGACGCATCGTCGCGGAAATCCGGGAAGAGGCGCTCCAAGCCGATTGGGTCGAGGACCGCGCCGGACAGCACGTGCGCGCCGACTTCGGAGCCCTTTTCGAGCAGCACGACAGAGGTCTCGGGGTTGAGCTGTTTCAGGCGGATGGCGGCGGACAGGCCTGCGGGGCCGGCACCGACGATGACGACGTCATACTCCATGCTCTCGCGCATGACGGGTTCGCTGTTATCCATGAGGGGAACTGTTCCGTTTATTTCTTGTTTTGGTTTTCGCTGATGGGACTACTGCGTTAAGGCCCGCGCCACAAGCGATGCATCACCGCACCCACTAAGGAGTTACATGACCCGCGAAACGACCGAGCCCAACGATGTCCAACCCCCGAAGGTCCGCCTGGGCTGGGAAGAATGGATCGCCCTGCCCGACCTGGGCCTCCCGGCGATCAAGGCCAAAGTCGATACGGGCGCGAAGACATCCGCGCTCCACGCGGTCCGCATCGAACCGTTCGGCTCGGAAGCCAAGCCGCAGGTCCGCTTCATCATGCACCCCGACCCGGACGACCCGTCCATCGAGGTCGTCTGCTCCGCGCGCGTGAAGGAGAAGCGCCAGATCACCTCGTCCAACGGGCAGACGGAACTTCGCTACATCATCCAGTCCAAGGCCACGGTCGGCGACAAGACGATGCTGATCGACATCAGCCTGACCAACCGCGAGACCATGGGCTACCGGATGCTGCTGGGCCGCTCCGCCATCGAAGACGATATGAGCGTCCGCCCGACGGAGAGCTTCCTGCAGACGGAACTTTCCTACGACGTCTACAAGAAACGCCGCAAATCCTCAGTCAAGCAACGCCCGCTGCGCATAGGCATTCTGACTCAGAGCAAGAGCAACTATTCCAACACGCGCATGATCGAAGCGGCCGAAGCGCGCGGCCACACGATCGAGACGATCTACACGTCGCGCTGCTACATGGCGATCAACGCGCACAAGCCCGAAGTCCATTATGACGGCAAGCCGCTGGAGCGCTACGACGCCATCATTCCGCGCATCGGGGCCTCGATCACCTTCTACGGCATGGCGGTGGTCCGCCAGTTCGAGGCGATGGGCGTCTACGTGCTCAACCCCGCCGACAGCATCGGCAAGTCGCGCGACAAACTGCTCGCGCACCAGCTGCTCGGCCAGCACGGGCTCGGCATGCCGACGACCGCCTTCGCCAAGAGCACGCGCGACACGAAAGGCATTCTCGACCTCGTCGGCGGCAGCCCGGCCGTGGTGAAGCTGCTGGAATCGACGCAGGGCCGCGGTGTCGTCCTTGCCGAAACGCGCAAGTCGGCCTCCGCGCTGATCGATGCCTTCCGGGGCCTCGACGCGCACTTCCTGGTGCAGGAATTCGTCAAGGAAGCGGCGGGCAGCGACATTCGCTGCTTCGTCGTCAACGGCAAGGTCGTGGGCGCGATGATGCGCACCGCAGCTCCAGGCGACTTCCGCTCCAACGTGCACCAGGGCGGCTCGGTCAAGAAAGTCCGCCTGTCCAAGGAGGAACGCCGCGCCGCCATCCGGGCTGCGAAGATATTGAAACTGGACGTGGCGGGCGTGGACGTTCTGCGCTCCGACTCGGGTCCCAAGATCCTCGAAGTGAACTCCTCGCCGGGCCTCCAAGGCATCGAGAAAGCCACAGGCAAAGACATTGCGGGATCGATCATCGAATGCATCGAAGCGAACGTACCGACCATTTACCGGGTCGGACAGAAGAGCTAGGCAAAGACCATGACTTTCGCA
Source organism: uncultured Algimonas sp. (assembly GCA_964445685.1). Taxonomy (GTDB): domain Bacteria; phylum Pseudomonadota; class Alphaproteobacteria; order Caulobacterales; family Maricaulaceae; genus Litorimonas. Next base: position 2,465 of record CAYULR010000192.1, on the reverse strand, counting down.
CAATCCATTCTACTCTACTTTGTGATTCCGATCATATCGGTCGTGCGGTGGCTCATAATCATCGAAATCATTCTGAGTTGGCTTGTGGCATTCAACGTCGCCCAACGCGGTGGAATGGTGTCTCAGATAGCGCAGGGCCTCTCGCGTTTTACAGACCCGGTGCTTGCGCCGTTTCGTCGGCTCATCCCCCCCATGGGAGGGCTTGATCTGTCACCGATTGCCGCCCTACTTCTTCTCTTGTGGCTGGAACGATACCTCTTCGGGCAAATTCTGTTCGCAATGCTTGGATAGAGCTCTCGGAAACGCCTAAAAGCCGGGGATTAGCTGCAATTTCGTGGTGTTCTTGCTGGCTTCGGCATCGTCCGATCCTTTTGCACTGACCCCCATAAGGTCTCCAACATCGGTAAAGTCTTCCCGCCTTACCGTCAGAATGATGCGCCCTGGGTTTTCCATAAAAGGGTCTACCTCCTTAGCATTACCGCCCAACAATAGAACGGCGAGCCCAAGGGTGGCCCTCATCTGCTTTTTGAATTTCTTGTCCCCTTCATCAAGTGCAGAAATAAGGCCTTTATCCGTATACTCCAGATCCAGATTCCGAATGCGCGGGATGTTTTTGATAGTTTCCAGGGTATTGATCTCAACCATCATCTCACCGAACCCGGTCATCTCGGCACCGCCGCGAAGTTCAAACATCTGGTCGACGCCAAATACCAAATCGCGAAGAGTCTCTTCGCCTGTCAGTGTCCGCGTGTAGTCGAAACTTGTTTCAACAGCGACTTTCCCCCCCAACGCGTCGATGAAAGGTTTTGGCAAAGCGTCCGTTAGGTCCAGCCCTTCCTCGTCATCGTCAGAGCCGGATTGATCGTCAGATTCATATACAAACAGCTTGCCGTCTTCGTTGATATTCAAAATCATTTCGTTAGGCTTCAAGACAGCTTTTGCGAGGCTTCCATCGCTATGCCGCTCGACGATCATGTTGATGTCCGAAATCAGATCGCCTTCGACATCGTAACTCTCAAGAGATAGTCGCCCGAAAAAGAGAGGGAACAGGCTTTTGAAGGCATCATCCTGTTCGGCGTCTTCAGAATATATGACTTGAAGAACCTCGACGAACCGGGCTCGATCCACGTCTTGCATGACGAGACCCTTAGCCGATGACACCCCATCGGCAGGGCGGATTTCATCGAAGGTCACGCTTTCGAACTTCTCTTCATCAGCGTTCAGAATCTCGATGCCGTCTATCCTCAGCGTTCCAAAAGATTCGTCCTCCTGACGCGTGAAAGTCAAATCTTTCAATGTCAGCACTTCGAAGTCGAGCGCATTGAGATCGACTGTCTCATCACCAATGAGACCACGTGCAAGAATGCGGATATCGTCTAGGAAAGTTTCGCCGGGCTTCGACACGGCGATCTCATCGATTTGAACGACAGTGTCGGTACCAAAGTCGAAGACTTCGATCGTGTCGACTTTGACCTGATCGAGCAAGAACCGGTTTTCAGCGCCACGAGCGACAGTCAAATTCAGGTCGGAGAAATTCAGTATCCGTCCGGCACCATCATTGATTGAAAGCCGTTCCACGGTCATTTCCGACCCACTAGCAACAACGTCGCCAAGGGTGACCTCGATAGTGTCGCCAACGCCAAGCAGAGCAATCAGGCTGTCTTCGGAGATTGCCATAGCTGGAGCTTCGGACCGTTGCGATTGGCCCTCGTCTGCACATGAAGCCAACAGTATCAACGAGGCCGCCAGAGCGCAGATGGATGATCGCGCAAAAAACGTTTTGGGCATTGCTCTACTCCGCAATCTTAGCATTTTGGCTCGGCACAAGGATGGACCCGTCACGTTTGAGGAGCATCATAAGAATGCCCGCCAAGAAAAAGTATCCGAGGAAGAAAAAGAAACCTTCGCGGACATCTGCAGCCCAGCCTGACGATGTCGACAGCACAGTTATGGCAATAGCAACGACGAAGACGTCGATCATTGCCCAGCGGTGAACGGCGGACATAAGCCGGGAGGCTCGGTTGTGCCGTTCAGTGGGTGCGAAGATGGCCAAGGCCAACACGATCTGTTTCACAATCGGAAAAAAAACGGAAAACAGAAAGATTATGACCGCTGGAGCGTAGTCGCCCGAATTGAACAGGGCTTGGACCGAAGAAAGAATGCTCTGCTGTGTCACGCTCGCCTCAGGCAACAACCCGGTCACGGCATCGATGCCGAACCCCTGTTCCTGCAAGAAGAAAAAAGCGACGGCATTCTGTTCGAGCGCCTGCTCGACGATAACCGTCAAATCCACCCCGATTTCCACAATAGGAAGCATCAAGCCGAGCCCCAGCAATACAGTGCTCGCAAATAGTAGTAATGCCCTAACCAGCATCGTGTCCCCCTAAAGCGTTGCCTCTGCAATTCTTGACAGGAATTAAAATGTCAATGAGCATCAAAGACTGGCTGCGTACTCGGGGCTGAGC
>CAYULR010000191.1:279-5522 GCA_964445685.1 uncultured Algimonas sp. | reverse complement strand
CCTTCGAATCGCATGGGCGGTGTCCTTGTTATCGCGGGGGATCGCGGGGTGGGTCTGGGTGCGCGTGATGCCGGGTTTCACGCGAAGTTCAAGGTTTCATAACGCGTAAGTTTAATGCGTTTGAAGTCGACTGGATTATTATCAGCCATATGTGTCGCCGCCCCTTGAGAATCTCGCTTGCGCAAAATATCGCGCGGCTCCGGATACGAGTCCGGGCGTTCCGCAGGGATGGGAACGCAGGGGTCGACAGAGGCGCAAAGCCCGCGGCCTTTCCATAGTCACTGTGCTTGTTCGGGGAACGACAATGTCCAAAACCAAAACCGCCTCCATCGCCACGGAAAGCTATCTTCCGAGTGACGACGAAGCCTTCATGAACGACAAGATGCGCGACTTCTTCCGTCGCCGCCTGCTGGAATGGCGCGAAGAGATCGCGTCCCAGACGCGCGACACGGTCGAGTACCTGCAGGGCGAGCGCGTCAACCATCCCGACCCGACGGACATCGCCACCTATAACGCCGACCGCCAGCTGGAGCTGCGCACCAAGGACCGCCTGCGCAAGCTGGTCCGTAAGATCGACAAGGCGCTGGCCCGCATCGAAGACGGCACGTACGGCTATTGCGAGGAAACGGGCGACCCCATCGGCGCGCGACGTCTCGTCGCCCGTCCCATCGCGACCCTGTCCATCGAGGCGCAGGAACTGCACGAGCGCGGAGAGCGCCTGCGCGCAGGCTGAGCGTCCCGGCATCCCGAATAAAAAAGCCGCGCCCGGTTCCCCGGACGCGGCTTTTCTTTTGCGTGGACGTCGGCCCCTATCCGCGCTTGGCCGCGATATAGGCGTCCACGCGGCTTTCCAGCACGTCGAGCGGAACGGGGCCGCTCGTCAGGAAGACGTCGTGGAACTCGCCGATGTCGTAATCCTCGCCCAGCGTCTGCTCGGCGCGCTCGCGCAGTTCCAGGATCTTCAGTTTGCCGATCATGTAGGCCGTCGCCTGTCCGGGCATGACGATGTAGCGCTCGATGGCCTTGGTGCTGTCGCCTTCTGGGTTGGGCGTGTTTTCCAGCAGGTAGTCGATCGCCTCTTCGCGGGTCCACTCCTTGTGGTGCAGGCCCGTATCTACGACCAGGCGCGCAGCCCGCCACAGCTCCATGGCGAGGCGGCCAAAGTCCGAATAGGGATCTTCGTAGAAGCCCATCTCCTTGGGCAGATACTCCGTGTAGAGGCCCCAGCCTTCGGAATAGGGCGTGTAGCGACCGAACTTGCGGAAGTTCGGCACGCCTTCCAGTTCCTGCTGGATGGCGATCTGCATGTGGTGGCCCGGATTGCCCTCGTGATAGGCCAGCGCCTCCATCTGATACTTCGGCATGTCCGCCATGTTGTCGAGGTTGGCGTAGTAGTAGCCGGGACGCGACCCGTCCGGGGAGGGGGCGTTGTAGAACGCCTTGCCGGCGGACTGTTCGCGGAAGGGCTCCACGGCGCGGACTTCCAGCGGCGCTTGCGGCATCCGGTTGAAATAGTCCGGCAGGACTTCCGTAATCGTGTCGATCAGGCGCGTGGCTTCGGCCAGGTACTCGGCTTTGCCCTCTTCCGTATTCGGGTAGTAGAACTGCTCGTCCGTGCGCATGAATTCGAAGAATTCGTTCAGCGTGCCGTCGTAGCCGACCGTTTCCATGATGGCACGCATCTCGCCGTGGATGCGCTCGACCTCGCGCAGGCCGATATCGTGGATTTCGTCGGCGGTTAGATCCGTCGTCGTCATCTGGCGCAGGCGGTAGGCGTAGAAGTCCCCGCCGTCCGGCAGTTTCCACGCGCCGTCATCGGTGGAGGCGAGGCCCTGCTGGCGGACCAGCTCTTCGCGCAGGGCCTCGTAGGCCGGTCCCACGGAAGTGGTCATGGCCGTGATGGCCGCTTCGAACAGGCGTTCGCGCTCGGCTTCTTCCAGGTTCAGCGCGTCGACCTTGGTCTGGAAATCGGCGAGCAGGATGTTCAGGTCCGCCCCGTCTTCGAACGGAGCGCCGCTGAGGATGTTGTTCACGTCGCGCAACACGTGGCCGTAGACGAATTTCGGCGGGGCGATGTCGTTCTCGAAGCTCTCGCGCGAGCGCTCCACGACGGGGCCGAGCTTCTCGTCCACGCCTTCGAGGCGGGAGATGTAGGCTTCCGCGTCGGCGACCGAGTCGATCTTGTGCTGGTTCAACAGGAAGGTCGGGATGCCGGAATGCACGCCGAACATCTGGTTGAACGGATAGCTGTGATTGTACCACGCCATGCCTTCCAGCGCGTCTTCGGCATTCTTGACGTAGAGCGTGTGCGACAGGCGCGCATCTTCGTCCAGCGCGTCCACGTCGATCTCGTTGGTCAGGAAGTCCAGGTCCGAGCGGGTGCGGTCCATGCGCTCCAGATAAGCGACGCGCGTTTCGTCGTTCCATTCGCCGTAGCGGTCCTTGCGGCCCAGGCGGGTCAGGAATTCGGGATTGTCCTGCACATCCTCTTCGAAACGGCGGTCGAACCAGGCGTTCAGCCGTTCCGTCTCGGTCTGTGCGGCCTGGGCGTTCGCGGCAGGGGTCGCCGCCGGGGCCGGATCGGATGCGGCGGGAACGGTCGTCGTCGTGCCGTCGGAGCAGGCGATGAGCGCCAGAGAGGCCGCGCCCGCGGCCAGGAGGGTTCGTAGGGTCATTGTGCGTCCTTCGTGTCAGCAATGTAGCGGTTGATGTTGTCTTCGAGGATGTCGAGCGGGACCGAGCCGCTGGTCAGCACGGCATCGTGGAATTCACGGATGTCGAAGGCCTCGCCCAGCTCTTCCTCGGCCTTGGCGCGCAGTTCGATCACCTTCAGCTTGCCGATCATGTAGGCCGTCGCCTGGCCCGGCCAGACGATGTAGCGGTCGATCTCCGCGCGCACGTCCCCTTCGGGGTTGGAGATGTTCTCCAGATAGTATTGCACCGCCTGTTCGCGCGTCCACTGTTTGGAATGAAGGCCCGTATCGACCACAAGGCGCGCGGCGCGGAAGATCTCCATGCCGAGCTGTCCGAACTCGCTGTACGGATCGGTGTAGAGACCCAGCTCCTTGGGGATTTCCTCCGCATAGAGCGCCCAGCCCTCGATGAAGGCCGTGTGGCCGCCCAGCGTGCGGAAGCGCGGCAGGCCTTCCAGTTCCTGCGCGATGGCGATCTGCATGTGGTGGCCGGGAATGCCCTCGTGATAGGCCAGTGCCTGCTGCAGGAAAGTCGGCTGGTCCGCCATGTCCTTCAGGTTGATATAGTAGGTGCCGGGGCGCGAGCCGTCGATGGCGGGGCTGTCGTAGAACGCGCCGAAGGCCGTGGCCTCGCGGAACGGCTCCACGCGTTTCACGATCATGTCGGCCTTGGGCTTGGTCAGGAACAGATCGTCGGAGCGTGCCTTCATCTCGTCAATGATGGCGGTGGCGTCGGCAATGTATCCGGCGCGTCCTTCATCCGTGTCGGGATAGACGAACTTCGGATCGGTGCGCAGGTGTTCGTAGAAGTCCTGCAACGAGCCTTCGAATTCCACCCGCGCCATGATCTCGCGCATCCGGTCCTGGATGCGGGCGACTTCGCGCAGGCCGATCTCGTGGATCTCGTCGGCGGTGAGGTCGGTCGTGGTGTAGTGCTTCAGGCGCGTGGCGTAGTAGGCCTCCGCATCGGGCAGTTTCCAGGCGCCGTCATCCTCCGTCGTTGCGGCGGCGTGTTCCTCGAACATGGCCAGCAGCGACTCGTAGGCGGGCTGGACGGAGGTCCGCAGGGCGTCTTCGGCCTCTGCGACCAGCTCCGCCTTCAGCGCATCGCCGAGGGACGTCGTGTCCAGCTTGCCGATGAAATCGGCCAGCAGCGGACTGTTATCACCGTCCGTGAACGGCGCGCCGGAAATGATGTTGGAGGACGGACCCGCAATCTTCTCGTAGACGAAACGCGGCAGCAACACGCCATCTTCCGCCTGCGCGCGGGCGCGGGCTTCGGCCTGGCCCAGATAGTCGTCGAACGCGTTCAGGCGCGAGATGTAGGCCCGCGCGTCCGCTTCGCTGCCGATGGAATGGAAATTGATGAGAAAGCTCGGCAGACCCGAATGCGGGCCGCTCATGTGCTGGAAGACGTAGTCGTTGCCGGAGACGGCGTGGGTCGCCAGCCAGTCTTCCTGCTCCACTTCGAACAGGCGGTATGACAGGCGGGTTTCCGCGTCCAACCGGTCCACGTCGAAGTCGCGGCGCATCTCCGCCAGCCAGGAGGTGCGCAGTTCCGCTTCCTCGTCCTGCGCGGTCTGGCTGATATCGTCCAGCCGGTCCTGCGCGTCGCGCATCCCCAGATAGGTCTGGCTCATGGGCGACCGCGCGAGGCCTTCTTCGTAGCGCTGCTTGAACCAGGCGTTCAACCGGTCGGATTCCTGCTGCACCAGAGCGGCGCGGGTTGTTTCCGGCACCGTGTCGGCCGGGCGGCAGGCAGGCAGCACGGCCGTGCCGATCAGGAGGCTGACCAGAGCGGCTGTTTTGAGATGTTTCATGGTTTGGTTCGGTTCTGACGTGTCTTTTCGCGAAAAGGATGCCCTGCTTAGCTCCATAAGTCTCGCCGGAAAGTCAAATCGGCGCTATGGCGCAGGCGATGACCGAGCCTACGAATCCTCCGCAATCCTCCTCCCGCCTCGCGGGATGGATCGGCATGGGGCTTCTGCTCCTGCTCGTGACCGTGGCCAGCGTCTGGGCCGCCCTGGCGTGGAGCAGCCTGGCCGCCGGGATGCAGGTGCTCGTCGGCGGCGTGATCGCACTGGCGGTTCTGCTGGCGTCCGGCCTTCTGATCGTCATGCGCGCCGGGGGACAGGACGACCGCCGCGCCGCACGCCGCGACACGCTCTACAGCGAAGCCTTCTTCGTCTCCGGCCGGCCGCAGCTCATCACGCGCGACGGCAAGCCCGCCCACGCCAACCAGGCCTATCTGGACGTGGCGAGGACGTTGAACGTCGACGTGATCGGCGGCACGCTGCCCGCCGTGGACCGCCTGTTCACCGCGACCGGAAAGGACGGCTCCGCCGCCATCTTCCGCCTGCACCGCCTCGGCGAGGGCGCGACCCGCGCCGAAGAGGAGATCAACCTCGTCCTGCCCAACGGCACGCTGTCACGCTTCCGGGTCAGCGTCACACGCCTCAGTGCAGAGGGTGATGTCTGCCTGTGGCAGGTCGACGAGATCGCAGGCGTGGACGAGAGCGAGGCGACGCTGTCACAGGCTCCCGTCGGTCT
>CAYULR010000191.1:0-269 GCA_964445685.1 uncultured Algimonas sp. | reverse complement strand
CGACGGGCGCGTCCTGTCGTTGAACGCCACGATGAAGCGCTGGCTCGGCGGCCCCGAAGCGATGAGCCCGGCGCATATGAACGAGTTCATCGAGGACCCGCTCATGCTGCTCGACAGCGAGGCCGTCCACGGCAAGACGGTCCGGGCCGATACGCGGCTCATTACGCGCAAGGGCGTGGTCACGCCGACCGTCATGGTCGCGCGGTGGAGCGCGACCGATGCGGGTGACCTGATCGCTTCCGTGGCGCTGCACGGACACACGTCGCGGC
>CAYULR010000190.1:0-5561 GCA_964445685.1 uncultured Algimonas sp. | reverse complement strand
CCGCTCGCCCAAATTCTGGTGGATGTTCGTGATTTCCACGACGCTGATCGTGCTCGCCATGATCACCATCTTCCTGACGACGGCGGGCTAGAGACCCACACATTTGCGCCGCGACGCGCAACTGCAAACCGACCCGAACGCCCGGAACTCCAGACGGAGGCCGGGCGTTTTGTTTGCATGACCCACTTAACTTCGAAACGTACCCTGACCCGCACTCTCGTCCTGACCGCCACCGCCGGCGCACTCGCCTTCGGGGCGGCCAATGCCTACGCCGCGGACGAGGGCGAAAACGTCCTGGTCAGCCAGACCGACCAAAGCCAGACCTGGATCTACGACAAGGCCGCCGTGACGCCGGACGCCGCGATTATCGTGCCGGAAGAGCTGCCAGAAGAGCTTCCCGAGGACGGCGTCCTCGTTCCGCTGGACACCACGCTCGTCGAAGCCACGCCGCGCGCCGTGCGCGTGGAAGACGAACCGAGCTTCGACAGTTCGCTGAACCTCGCCCAGTTCGATTTGGTCGAAGACGAACCCGTCTTCATCGGAGCGCGCGGCGCGGACGAATTCGACACGCGCGACGCACAGATCGGCAGCGGTTCCTATCCGGACTCGATGGATGTCGACCCGTTCTTCACCGTCGCCGGAGCGGGCCTCGCCACCGATTTCTAAGGCAGGCTCCACAGCCCCAAAAGATCAAGGCCGCTGGCTCTCACGAGCGGGCGGCCTTTTCGTATGGGAGTGATGGTTGGCTGGTTGAGCTGCGGGCAAAAGAAAGCCGGCCAGACCCCGATGAAGGTCTGGCCGACGAAATCGATCCCGACTGGACTAGGAGGGAAGGGGGATTAGCCGAGATCGATGGTCTGCGTCATGCGGCCATGGGGCAGGGCGAAGCGGGCTTCGTCCCATTCCGGCGCGCTGAACGGGTCGGAGGCATTGTTGGAAAAACCGTAGGGCTCGGACGGAATGCCCAGACCGTTCGTGTCCAGCTTGCCGTCGCTGTCCTCGTCGTGGAAGACCTTGATGGCGTAGTTGCCCACGGGAAGGTCGTCGAAGGTGATGCGGGTCGTCTCGCCCGACACGGGCACGGTGCGGCCGATCATTTCCTGTTCGGCTTCGAACCCGGCTTCGCTGTCGAACAGGCCGACCAGGATCTGGCCGTCCATGGTCTCGAGGCCTTCGACCTCCAGGACCAGGTCGGACTGCGCGGACCCGCTGGCCCCTTGCGCGGACTGGATGGGGGTGGCCTGGGTGCCATGCGGCTGGGCGAGCGCGGCGGCGAAGACGGCGGAGAGTGAGAGAAAGGCTTTCGTGTTCATGGGTATCCCGTTTCAGATGTCTGGGGACCCGGATGAGCGCGCGGTGCGCCCCGTCCGGGCCGGTTCAAGTGGTACCCAGAAACAACGTGCAAACGGGCGGGAGCGTTCCGGTCCGCCACCATGACGAAATGCTTAGGCAGGACGCCTAGCGGTCGCCGCGCGTGCGCGTGACATGCGCCGTCTGGTGGCGCAACTCGACTTCGCGTTCGACCGTCTGCGTTTCGCGGTGGCGGGTGATGTGGATCTCTTCGGTCAGGACCAGCTCCGTCTTCAACACGAGGCGTTCGCGCACCACCGGGATGATGGTCGTTGCGCCGTCGCGGCGCACGGTGGGGCGTGTCTCCACCGTCTTGTCGACGGGCACGCGCTTCACGTCGATCGTGTCGGAGCGCAGCTCTTCGGACAGCGTATGGAGGTCGGTCTCGGTCGTGACCTCGACCCGGACGAGATCGCCCGGCACGGTGCGTTTCCCGAGCGTGACTTCCTCTTCGACGATCGGAACCACGGCCTCGACTTCCGAAATCGTCTCGGTCTTCGGAGCGGGTGCGGTGGGAACGACAGGCGCGGCCGGGATGGGGGGCGGCGCGGCCGGGATCGGGGTTTCGCGATGGATGCGCGGCAGGTCGTCGACCGTGCGCTTTTCGCCTTTCAACCATCCAAACATGGGAAGTCTCCTTTTCGTTGTGTTTCGTCTCGTCGTTTTCGTCTGGCCAAATGAAAAGGGCCGGCCGCAAGGGCCGGCCCAATCATCGGGTCAGGCGAAACGCTTATGCGTTGCGCGTGTCCAGATCGGTCGCAGTGGCGACAACTTCTGCATCGATGTCGGTATCGACGTCGACGACGGTACGGCGGGCCGTTTCGGAAACCGTTTCGATTTCCGTATTGGTCACTTTACCGACTTCGACTTCGCCCGTCACGACGGCGCGCTTGCCGACCACGGCTTCTTCGTGGACTTCGGCGACGGCAATCGTCTTCTCTTCGAACAGGGCATCGGCTTCTGCGGTGGAGACAACGCGATCGACCGGATTGGTCTGAACGAAGACTTCTTCGTTCTGCAGCGCGATGTCTTCGCTGACGACGTCCGTCACGACCTTGGAGGTCACGGCGATGGCGTCACCCAGCACGGCGCGTTTGCCGATTGCGACTTCTTCTTCGACGATCTGGATCGTCTCGTCGGCATCGGCGACCACGGCGTCTGCCGTGTAGGCCGTTGCGGCACCGGTCGGCACGTAGATCACGCGATCCGCTTGGATCTCGAGATTGCCTGCCGGGGCGATGCGGCCGTCTTCGAGGCGAACGGCGGCAACGCGCTCACAGGAGCGGTCGACCAGCATGTCGTCGATCAGGCCGAGGGCTTGGCCGTCTGCCGTCACGAGCGGACGGTTGCGGATGTCCTGGCTCGGGTTTTCAAGCGCCCAGTCTTCGAGGGCTTCGAGTTCCGGAAGGTTGTCGATCTCGGCGAACTGGTAGCTCGTGTTAAAGTCTGCTGTGGAATAATCCATGGGGGTAGTCCTTCTCTTTTCGTGGGTTGCGGAGCGTCCGGTGCGAGAAGCCGGGTCAGATCGCGGCAAGCTGTGAAGCGGTGGTTGCGGTCTGCGGGTCGGCCTCGGCGGTCACGGACGGTGCGGCGCTCGCTCCCAGAGAAAACAGAATCCACACAAGGCCCGCAATCGCTGCAAGGCCGAGGACGCCAGCCCAGACGGGCATGGCGACGTGTGTGGAAGCGGTTCTGTATTCGACGGGAATGTCGGCCACTTTCGTCTCCTTTTCGTGGTGGCCGGTGTTCTGGCACGAACGGTCCGACCGGATGGCTGAACCCCCGAGCGCCGAATGGGAATGCCGTTGCCCGCGGGTTCGGTTAATCTATGTTCGGGAGTCCCGTTTGTTCCATGGCGGACGGAGAAGATGCGCACGGTCCGCGCGCCCGCCTCTATAAAGAGCGGTGGGGCTGCAGCCGGACATGAAAAAACCCGGCCGGAGCCGGGTGGGTCGCGTTGTTTGCGGAGGTGCGGGCCTTTACGCGGCCGCTGATATTCCAAGGGGTTGACCGGGTTTTCGGCCCAGAATGTCCGCCACACGGGCAAACGGCCCGAGATCGCCGAAGCGGCGCATCTGCTCCCTGCGGTCCGGAAGCGCGGCAAAGGCGCGCGCCTGGGCGAAATCGATCAACCGGCCGAAGAACGCCGCGCGCAGGTCCGGCGCGAGACGACGCAGGCACAGCACGTCGCGCACGCACTGGCGGGACACGCAGAGCGTCTGCGCGATCTCCGCCACGCTCTCGCCCTGTGACCGGGCGCGGTCGACCGTGTCGTAGAGCTCCCGGTTGGATACGAGGCGCGGCGTGCCGCGGTCGGTCGCGCCGAGGTCGGAGACGAGCAGGTAGGGAATGCGCACGAGCGAACGCGGCAGCGTCCCTTCGAACGCCAGGCGGCGGATGGCGGCCAGGCGCTTGCGCCCATCCACCACGACCAGCCTGCCGCCGCGCAGGGTCGCCACGATGGGCGCGAGCAGGCCGAAGCGCGCAATGCTGTCCTGCAAGGCGCGGACATCGGACAGGAGCAGGCCCGTCAGAACGCGGCCCCGCAGCAGCTCGAACCGCTCCGCCGGTGCGTGGCGCGGGATGGGCGCGGCCTGTGGATTGTGTGTGTGAACAGCGTGTGTCGCGATGTGCGTCATTGCAGGTCTCCAACCGTCATGGTTAACGAAACCAATACGCGGGCCAACATGGCGAAGTTCCGACTAAAGTCTTAAAAACGCACAAGAGTTATTAACGCCGCGTTAACCATTTGGTTCCGCTTTCGTGCCGTGGCGGTACAGAAAACCGTCCACACACGCCCCACACATCGTCCACACAAACGCTTGAAGCCGCCCGTGATGTCCACAGGCGAGGGAGGGGGGGGCAGGGCTACCGGGTGGCGACGGTCACGTAGTTGATGGAGGTGTCCTCGCCCAGCCGCCACGTCTCCGTGATCGGGTTCAGGCTCATGCCGACGATCTGCTCGACCTCCAGCTCCGCCGCCTCGAGATAGCGTTTCAGCTCCACCGGCTTGACCAGCTTGTCGTATTGGTGCGTGCCCTTGGGCAGCCAGCGCAGGATGTATTCCGCGCCGACGATGGCCAGCGCGAACGCCTTGAAGGTCCGGTTGATGGTGGAACACAGCATGATGCCGCCGGGATGGTCGCCGGACGGTTTCTTCACCATCGCCGCGCAGTCGCCGATGAAGTCGCGCGGATTGGCGACGTGTTCGATGACTTCCATGTTCAGCACCACGTCGTAGGGCGCTTCGCCGGCTTCGACCATCTGCTCGATCGTACCGTGGCGGTAGTCCACCTCCACGCCGACCTGCTCCGCATGGGTCTTGGCCGTCTTCACGTTGCGCTCCAGCGCGTCCACGCCGGTCACGGTCGCGCCCAGACGCACCATCGGCTCGCACAAAAGCCCGCCACCGCAACCGATGTCCAGCAGGCGCAGGCCTTCTAATGGGCGTTCCGCATCCGGGTCGCGCCCGTAATGGTCGCAGACGGCCTGCTTGATCAGGTCGATCCGTGCGCCGTTCATGACGTGCAGTGGCCGGAACATGCCGTCCGGGTTCCACCAGTCATGCGCCATGCGCGAGAAACTCTCCATCTCGCGCGGGTCGACCGAAACGGAGGTCAGGTGTTCGGGGGCGGAAGCATCGTCATGGGCCATGCCTGTTCATACGCATGTGGAGCCGTTTCGGAACCTCAAAGCCTGAGCTCCCGTTGTTTTGGGGCAAGACGCCACACACACAGGAGACGACAATGGAAAGCGAACACATCAAAGCCGGTGCCAACGACATCAAAGGCAACATCAAGGAAGCTGCGGGCAAGCTCACGGGCGACAAGAGCCTCGAAGCCGAAGGCAAGGGCGACCAGCTCAAAGCCAAGGGCCAGGACTTCATCGGCGACGTGAAAGACGTATTCGAATAGGAACGGAACCTGATACAGGGACCAGAAGGTCGGCGCGGAAGCGCCGGCCTTTTTTGTTTGGGGTGCCCTCTAATACTTCGCTCATTCCCGCGAAGGCGGGAATCCAGCTTACGGAAGACTCGTGAGTATGCTGGTCTGTTATGGCCTGGATCCCCGCGTTCGCTGGCATGAGCGAAGGGGAAGGGGGCGAGGTGGATGGTCTTCCCCCACGTCGTCCCCCGCCCGTGGTGGCGGGGGGGGGGGGAGGGGCAGCCCCCAAGCCACGCCTTGTGAGGGAGGGGGGGGCCAGGCCCCGGC
>CAYULR010000189.1:0-5567 GCA_964445685.1 uncultured Algimonas sp. | reverse complement strand
AGCCACTGGTTCGTGAAACGCAGATGCGCCTGGTGTTCGGGCAGGAAGTCTTCGGCGACGAACCGCATCATGGCTTTCAGCGTGTCGGGCACCGCGTCGATCCAGGGCCCGGGCGCGTGGCCCGCCGGGCGGTTCATGCGCTCCGTCCAGGCAAAAACACGCGGCGCGCGCGCCTTCATCAGCTGCGCCGGGTGCGGGTCGCGCGCGAGGTGGGCGAACAGCCCGTTCATCAGGCCGTAATCTCCGACCGATGCACGACCGCCCAGCAGGAAGTCGTGGTTCACCAAGTGAGCGTCGAACAGTCCGAGGAACTCCGCATAGGACGCCTCGATCATCTTGGCGGTTGCGTCCGAAACGCCGAACGCCGCGCCCGCCTTGCGCATGCGTCCACTGGAATGTTCGAACATGGCGGCGTGCTGCTCCGGCGGCAGGCCGGGCGGGAAGGCGTCCGCGAAGCTGACGCGCAGGAAGGCCAGATTGTCGTCGTCGAAGTTCCAGCGGTAGTGCATGGCCGGGCGCAGCAGACCTTCCCCGCCGAACAGCTCGAACAGATGCGCGACCGCGCGCAGCACCGCATCGTCCGGCAACACGGAATGGCGGCCCGCGCCCTGCGCCTCGAAATGGTCGATGATGTCGGTGCCGTCCTGGATCGTGTCGCCGTCCGACGTGGTCAGCACCGGAATGATCCAGCGGCCCAGCTTGGGCACGATCTCGCCGGTGAAGGTCGGGTGTCCCGCCTTGCGCTCTTCGAACGGTATGCCGTGATGGAGCAAGTAGGCCCGCGCCTTGCCCGTGAAAAGCGAGGCTCCCATGCCGTAGAGCGTGTAGTCCGTCATAAGCGTCCCCTGATGTTCGCCGTCTTGCATGGCCCGTGTGGACAGTGTCTGCAACTGCATGGGCGCACGGGTGGAAAGTTGGGGCCCGAGCCGCTAACGGGCGTTCCGCACAGGTCCGCTGCACATCATTGCGGGCGGTATGCGGGGTCGGCATGAAGACACTTCTGATTTCGGGCGGCAGCGCATCGGGCAAGACATGGCTTGCGCGCCGGATCGGCGAGACGCTGTCCGACGTGACCCTGCTGTCCCAGGACGCCTTCTACCATGACCGCCCGTCGGGCAGCGGCCAGGACCGCCACGAATTCGACTTCGACCAGCCCTACGCCATCGACTGGGCGGAGATGGCGCGCTGCGTGCGCGCGCTCCAGCAAGGCCGCACGGCGGATGTTCCTGTCTATGACTTCTCGGTCTCCGCGCGCCGGGGCTCGCAGCCGCTGACGCCCGTGGGCGACACGCTGATCGTGGACGGCACGCTGGCGCTCGGTCAGCCGGAGATCGCGGAGCTCGCCGATGCGCGCCTCTATGTGCGCTGCCCCGAAGTGCTGCGCCGCGCGCGCCGCGAACGCCGCGACGTGGAAGAGCGCGGCCGCGAGATCGAGTTCGTCCGCAAGCAGCTCGCCGAGCAGGTCTTTCCCGCCCATGAGCAACATGTCCGCCCGTCTGCGGACCATGCCGACATGGTGCTGGCCGCGCAGGACATCCTCGCCGACCCGGACGCCGCCGTGAATCGCGTTCTGGCGCTTCTGGAGAACACGGGCTAAGGCACGGGCAAAGTAGGGCCTTGCGGCGAAGGGGTCGCGAGAGCGCAGTGCTGCGCACCTCATTTCAGGCAGGGGACTGAACCGATGAACCATCCCGCTTTCGGGCTGATTGGCGTGGCGCTGCTGTTCGCCATCGCCATCGCCTTTTCCAGCGACCGCCGCTCCATCTCGCCGCGCATCGTGCTGGCCAGCTTCGGCCTGCAGGTCGCCATCGCTGTGCTGGTGCTGTTCATTCCGGTCGGCAAGACCGCGCTGGGCGGCGTGGCGTCGGGTTTCCAGACGCTGCTGAACTACTCCAACGAGGGCATCAACTTCATGTTCGGCCCGCTGGGCGACCCGGCCAATCTGGGCTTCATCTTCTTCGTGCGGGTCCTGCCCGTCATCATCTTCTTCGCCGCCCTGATGGAAGTGCTCTACCACCTGAAGATCATGCCGGTCATCGTGCGATGGGGCGGGCGTTTCATGCAGTGGGTCACGGGCACGCGCCCCATCGAGAGCCTGAACACCATCGCCAACATCTTCGTCGGCCAGGCCGAAGCGCCGCTGTCGCTCAAGCCCTACCTGAAGAACATCTCCAAGTTCGAACTGTTCACCATCATGGTCTCCGGCCTCGCCTCCATCGCGGGATCGGTCATGGCGGGCTATGTGGAGCTCGGCATCCGCGCAGACTTCCTGATCGCCGCCGCCTTCATGAGCGCGCCCGCTGGCCTGATGATGGCCAAGATCCTGATGCCCGTGCCCGCTGACATCGCCGCCGCGCAACCCGTGGAGGCCATCCAGCCGCCGGAGAAGAGCAAGGAATACAGCAATGTCTTCCTCGCCGCCGCCAACGGCGCGCAGACGGGCGTGCAGATCGCCATCGCCGTCGCGGCCATGCTGATCGCCTTCACCTCGCTCATCGCGCTGGCCAATGGCCTGCTGGGCTGGGTCGGCGGACTGATCAGCGTGGACGAGCTGTCCATCCAGTACATTCTCGGCTGGATCTTCTCGCCCGTCATGTGGGCCATCGGCATTCCGTGGGAAGAGGCCCGTCTTGGCGGAGCCATCTTCGGCGAGAAGGTCGTGCTGAACGAGTTCATCGCCTACCTGTCGCTGATCGACGTGCAGGACCAGCTGTCGCCCAAGTCGCTGACCATCCTGACGTTCGCGCTGTGCGGGTTCGCCAACTTCGCCTCCATCGGCATCCTGCTGGGCGGGCTGGGCACGATCATTCCTGAGCGTAAGCCGGAGATCGCGCGCATGGGCCTGAAGGCCGTCTTCGCCGCCAGCCTCGCCAACTTGATGAGCGCGGCGCTGGCTGGGATCATGGTGGGGTTGTAGTCCAGAGAGCCGTCCCCCGCATTAATTTCCGGGGCCTCCCTCGGTCATGGTCTCACGGCAGACTTGCCCAGTTTCTGTTCAAGCCAAGCCGGAGGCCCCGGCAATAAATGCCGGGGACAGTGGTAAGGAGGCTAGCCCGCCTTCAACCCGATCTCCCGCAACCGCTCGTCCAGATAGCCCTTGGCCGTGATCGGCTCGGACGGTGTGCCGCCCATTTCCAGGCATTTCGGCAGGGCTTCCAGCACGAACTCCTGCGCCGGGTGCAGGAAGTAGGGCATGGAGTAGCGCGAATGCGGTGCGCGCGCGCTTTCCGGGTTCACGACGCGGTGCGTGGTCGACGGCAGGATGCCGCCCGTCAGCCGGTCGAGCATGTCGCCCACATTCATGACCACCGCGCCTTCGGGCGCGTTGATGGACAGCCACTGCCCGCTGCGGTGCTTGACCTGCAGGCCCGCTTCTTCCGCGCCCAGCAACAGCGTGATCAGGTTGATGTCCTCGTGCGCGGCGGCGCGGACGCTGTCGCCCGTCTTGGGCGGCATGGGCGGGTAGTGCAGCAGGCGCAGGATGGAATTGCCATTGTCGAGCAGCGCATCGATGCGCGCGGGCTCCATCTCCAGCGCCCCGCCGATCGCTTCCATCAGCGTGCGTCCGAACGCGTCCATCTCCGCGAACAACGATTCGCCCGCAGGCGTGAACTCGGGCGTCTCCGCCACGTCCGGCGTTCCGGGCAGGCCGGGAATGGTGGAGCGGCCCACATGCCAGAATTCCTTCAGGTCGGGCGCGTCGCGGTCCTTGGCCGATTCCTGGCCGAAGGGAGAATAGCCGCGCTGGAAGTGCTGTTCCGGCATGGCGTAGGCGCGCTTGGCCGCGTCGGGCAGGGCGAAGAAGGCCTTGCTCTGCTGTTCCACGGCGCGAATCGCGTCCACGTCCAGCCCGTGGTTGCGGATGACGATGAAGCCGGTCTCGCGCAGGCCTTCGATCAGGTCGCGCCCGAACGCGGCCGGGTCGGTCTTGTGTTCCGCGAAGTCGATCTCCGCGACTTGGAGAGGTGTCTCAATATCGGTCATGCGCGCTCTTTAGCGGCTCCGGCGGGGATTCCCAAAGGGGCGGGCTCACGCGACTGTGTCCTCTTTGCCACAACAAATGAGATTCCTGTGAACAGTCCGTGAAACGTTGCAGTCTTGTCACATAAGTGTCGAAGAGCGCTGTTAGTGGGCGCCGCGACGCGGGCAGGGGAGTCTTGGCCGCGATAACTGACACGAACACACACAGACAGACCTTTCCGGAGTCTCCAATGTCCACACGCCTTTCGCTCGGCGCTGCTTTCCTGCTCGGAACCAGCACCCTGGCCGCTACGGCCATGATCCCAACCCTGGCCATGGCCCAGGCCACGTCCTCCTCCATCAACGGCGTTGTCCAGACGGATGACGGCGCTGCGGTTGCCGGTGCCACGGTCACCATCATCCACACGCCCACGGGCCGCGTCGACCGCGCCACCACGTCGGAGAACGGCACGTTCTTCGAAACTGGTCTCGCCGTCGGTGGTCCCTACACGGTCACGGTCGAATCCGCCGCAGGCAACCTGCTGCGTGAGAATGTCCGCCTCAGCCCGTCCTCCAACTCGCTGCAGCTGACGATCGCCACGATCGACGAGATGATCGTCACGGGCACGCGCTCCGTCGGCCAAGACATCGGTGACGGTGTCGGCTCGGTCTTCTCCGACGACGAAATCCTCGGCCAGCCTTCCGTGAACCGCGACCTGGTCGCCACGCTGGTCCGCGACCCGCTCGCCAACTCCTCCGGCGAAGGCATCCTGTCGGTTGCCGGTTCCAACCCGCGCTTCAACGCCCTCGCCATCGATGGCTCGCTGCAGCAGGACGATTTCGGCCTGTCCAACTCCACATACCCGACGGGCCGCGCACCGATCTCGCTGGACGTGATCGAGAGCGCCTCCGTCGCCGCCACCGACTATTCCGTGACGCAGTCCGGCTTCACCGGCGGCCTGGTCAACGTCGTGACCAAGTCCGGTACGAACGAACTGGACGGCTCGCTCTACTTCTACAAGCAGAACGAAGACTTCATCGGCGATACGGCTTTCGGTGACGTCGACGTCCCCGTCGCCGCCTTCGACGAAGAAGAGTACGGCTTCGTGCTCCGCGGCCCGATCGTGAAGGACAAACTGTTCTTCCTCGTCTCCTACGACGAGTTCAAAACGGGCTCCGGCCGTGAATTCTCCGTCCAGGACCAGAACAACGGCGTCGATCCCCGCCTGTTCACCGAACTGGCGAGCATCGTGCAGAACACGTACGGCTTCGACATTGGCGAGCGCCCGAACTCCATCGCGCTGCCCGAATCGTCCGAGCGTTTCCTCGCCAAGCTGGACTGGAACATCAACGACCAGCACCGCGCCTCGTTCACCTACCAGGACACGCAGGAAAGCGGCTTTGCCGGTGTTGGCGGCCTGAACTTCTCCTCGGCCTACTATACCACGCCGCAGGACCTCAAAGCCTACACGGGTCAGCTCTTCTCCGATTGGTCGGACCGTTTCTCCACGGAAGTCCGCGTGAACTTCAAGGAAAACAACCGTCTGCAGTCCTGCCAAGCCGGTGACCGCGTGGGTGAATTCGAATTCCGCCTCGCAGAGAACGAC
>CAYULR010000188.1:1755-5612 GCA_964445685.1 uncultured Algimonas sp. | reverse complement strand
GTCGCCGTTCATGGCGATGCACATGGAACAGCCCGGTTCGCGCCATTCCGCGCCCGCCAGGCGGATGACTTTGTCGAGGCCTTCGGCTTCCGCTTGCGCCTTCACACTCTCGCTGCCCGGCACGACGATCATGCGCACATGCGGCGCCACGACCCGGCCGGACAGGACGGACGCGGTCGCGCGCATGTCTTCCAGGCGGCCATTGGTGCAGGAGCCGACGAAGACGCGGTCCACGCTCTGCGCCGACAGACGCTCGCCGGACCGGACCTTCATGTAGGTGAGGGCCTTCTCGTCCGCTTCGCCAGTGACCTGCGGGATGACCTCGTCCACGGGCGCGGCGTGGCCGGGGTGGGTGCCGTAGGTCGCCATGGGGCGGATGGCGACGGCGTCCATGCGCACGACCTTGTCGAAGGTTGCGCCTTCGTCCGTCTTAAGTTCGCGCCAGCCTTCCACCGCCGCGTCGTAGTCCCCGTTCTTATCGGAGGGCGCATGAGGCCGACCGCGCAGATATTGATACGTCGTTTCGTCCGGCGCGATCAGGCCGCAGCGCGCGCCCG
This sequence comes from uncultured Algimonas sp., assembly GCA_964445685.1. GTDB lineage: Bacteria > Pseudomonadota > Alphaproteobacteria > Caulobacterales > Maricaulaceae > Litorimonas. Next base: position 5,055 of record CAYULR010000188.1, on the reverse strand, counting down.
CCTCGATGCTCATGTTGCAGACAGTCATGCGGCCTTCCATGCTCATCTGCTCAAACACGCGGCCGCGATATTCCAGCGCGTAGCCCGTGCCGCCGCCCACGCCGATCTCCGCGATGATGGCGAGGATGACGTCCTTGGGCGTCACGCCGGGGGCGAGCTCGCCCGTGAGCTCGATCGCCATGGTCTTGGGCTTGCGCATGAGGAGGCATTGCGTGGCCAGCACGTGGCCGACCTGCGTCGTGCCGATGCCGAACGCGATGGCGCCGAAGGCTCCGTGGGTGGAAGTATGGCTGTCGCCGCAGACGATGGTCATGCCCGGCTGCACCGCGCCCAGCTCCGGCCCCATCACATGCACTACGCCGCGCGCGTCGCTGTCCCAGCCGAGTGTCTCGATACCGTGTTCGGACGCGTTGGCCAGAAGGGTCGCGACCTGCTTCTCCGACTGCTCCGAGACGTAGAGCGGTTTGCCGTCCTCGTCCTTCAGCGTGGGCGTGGAATGGTCGATGGTGGCCAGCGTGCGGTCCGGACGGCGCACGGGAAGGCCGCGTTCGCGCAGGACGGTGAAGGCCTGCGGGGAGGTGACCTCGTGGATGAGGTGCAGGTCGATGTAGAGCGTGGCGGGGTGCGCGCGGGACTCGGGCGTGACGAGGTGCGCGTTCCAGATCTTATCGAAGAGGGTGGAGGTCATTTCAAAACTCTCTGCAAAGCCCCTTCCTTCTCCCCGAGGGAGAAGGTGCCCGAAGGGCGGATGAGGGGGATGCGGATGGATTACAGGGACGCGAGCGGCTTGCCGCCGTATACCCCTCACCCACCCCTGCGGGGCACCCTCTCCCTCGGGGAGAGGGGAGGCAAGACGAGATGAGAGTCCAGTTTTCCATCCCTTAATGCTGCGCCGCCAGCTTGCCCTGACGCGCCGCGCGCCGTTCGATCCGGTTGATCACATCCAGATAGGCCCGCGCGCTGGCCAGCACCGTATCCGTGCTCGCGCCGCGGCCCTGGTAGCTCTCATACTCCGTCGCCACGCGCACGGTCGCTTCGGCCATGGCGTCTTCGCCGCCGGACACGCTGTTCACGCTGAAATGCTCCAGCGTCATGGGCGTGTCGGTGATCTGGCTGATGGCGTCGAACACGGCGTTCATCGGGCCGGGCAGCTCTGAGACGTGCTCGCGAGAGCGGCCGTCCGTGTGGGACAGGACCACGGTCGCGCGCGGCATGCGGTTCTCGTCCGAACCGGCGGAGACATAGAGGCTCTCGATCTCCCACGGTCCCGGACTGCCCACGGCCTCGCCCAGCAGGATGGCTTCGATGTCGCTGTCGAACACTTCCTTCTTCTCGTCCGCCAAGGCCTTGAAGGCGACGAAAGCGCTCTGGAGCTGGTTGTCGGAGAGGGTGAAGCCGAGTTTCTCCGCCCGGTCCTTCAGCGCCGCGCGGCCCGAATGCTTGCCCAGCACGAGATTGTCCGTGGAGACGCCCACATGCTCCGGCTTCATGATCTCGTAGGTCTCGCGGTTGGCGAGCACGCCGTGCTGGTGGATGCCGCTCTCGTGGGCGAAGGCGTTCTTGCCGACGATGGCCTTGTTGCTCGGGACCATCTGGCCCGTGATGGCGGAGAGCAGCTTGCTTGCTCCGTAGATTCCTTCGGTGCGCACCGCCGTGTCCAGCCCGAAGAAGTCGCGCCGCGTGCGCAGGGCCATGACGACCTCTTCCATGGCGCAATTGCCCGCGCGTTCGCCGATGCCGTTCAGCGCGCACTCGACTTGGCGCGCCCCGCCCCGCACGGCGGCGAGCGAGTTGGCGACGGCGAGGCCCAGATCGTCGTGGCAATGGGCGGACCAGGTGACGCTGTCCGCGCCTTCGACCTCGGTCGTGAGAAAGCGGAATAGGTCTTCGATCTCTTCGGGCGTCGTGTAGCCGACCGTGTCGGGCATGTTGATCGTCGTCGCGCCGGCCTTGATGACGGCCTCGCAGACGCGCTTCATGTAGTCGCGCTCGGTGCGGATCGCGTCCTCGCAGGAAAACTCGACATCGTCCGTGTATTGGCGGGCCAGTTCGACCCCGGCGGTGGCGCGGCGGACGATCTCGTCCTTGTCCATCTTCAGCTTGAATTCGCGGTGCAGCGGGCTGGTCGCGATGAAGGTGTGGATGCGGCCGCGTTTGGCGGGCTTTATCGCCTCGCCCGACGCGCGGATGTCGCCGTCATTGCAGCGCGCGAGCGAACAGACGGTGACGTCGGTCACGGCTTCCGCGATGGCCTTGATGCCCTCGAAGTCGCCGGGAGACGCGGCCGCGAAGCCCGCCTCGATCACGTCCACGCGCAGGCCCTCCAGCGCTTCGGCCATGGCGAGCTTCTGCCCGGCGGTCATGGAGAAGCCGGGGGCCTGCTCGCCGTCGCGAAGGGTGGTGTCGAAGATTTTGACGGTGGAGGTCATGCCGTCACCACCATCAGTTCCGTCATGGCACAGCTCGACTGTGCCATCCCCCTGATATCGGGCGGGCTCCACGCATCGTGGATCGCACAATCAAGTTGTGCGATGACGGTGGGATTGAATGCGTTGAATGTCATTTCTGTCCTTTCCGAAATCTCGCGATTTCGGCGTTCCGCTGCATTTGATCCACTGGATCAAATGCGGTCGCTTCACGCCCTCTCCGCCCGCTTCCTGCGTCCGACCTTCTCCGCGCTGACCACATTGTAGAGCCGCTCCAGCTGCTTGCACAGAATGTCCAGATTGCGCGGACCCCCAATATCCTCGATCCGCACCAGCAGGTCGAAGTCACCGTCCACGCGCTGTGTGCAGTGCACGTCGCGGTAGTCGTAGCCCCTGCGCTCGATCGTCCCGAGCGCGCGGATGAGCGTGCCGGACACGTCGTGCAGCACGACCTTCAGCGTACCGGACACGCCGGACGGTTCGAAGGTCTTGTCGCGCTGCAAGGTTGTCTTGGGAAGTTCGGTCATGAGTCTATCCGATCACGTCGGGCGTGGAATGCTTTTGCTCGGCGAGTTTCTTCGCCGTTTCTTCCTGGGCGAGCGTCAGTGGGCGCGGCGTTCCCTTCAGCGGCCCGCCATGCCGTTGGTCGTGGGCCCACTGGCGCACGAGGGCCGTGCGTTCTTCGCGCGCATCCAGGACCTGCGGCGTTTCACGCTCGAACTTGAACAGCTTCCGCAAGCCGATCCCCGTCAGGTGGAAGAGGAGCGAAATCACGAACGCCGGACCTCCGAAAATCAGGATCAGGATCAGCCAGCCTTTGAGGTCTTCCATCATTCCGCCTCCATGCAGGGGCGGGCAGGGCGCGGGACAGGGC
>CAYULR010000188.1:0-1745 GCA_964445685.1 uncultured Algimonas sp. | reverse complement strand
CTTTCTTGCGCAGGCCATCGCCTATGAGCGAAGTCATCCCCCCTCCATGCAGGGGGGGGCGGGGCGGGGGCCCGGGCGGGGGGGGGGGCGGGGATCAGTCATCAGACTTCCCGTCCCAGCGGCGGGACTGGCCGAGCATCCGCGCCGCTTGGCCGACCAGCGACGGAGCCTCGGGATGACGGGCGAGGCGGGCGACGATGACGGCGACAAGCCCGAAGATGACGCCTTCCAGGAGATAGCCGAGCAGACTTCCGACCAACCGGATCCGGTTCCAAAGACCCGACTCGGTCGCAGACGCTGCGAAGTCCACCACGCTCATGGCCGTCCACACGCCCGTGAAGACAACCAGCGCCCAGCCGCAGATCTCGAGGATGTAGCCGAGCGCCCGCACCCCTACCGCTCCATCATGTCCGCGTTGGAGCGTCCCGGCGGGACGAGGGGCCAGACGTTTTCGTTCGGGTCGATCTTGACGTGCATGAGGACCGGGCCTTCGGTGGCGAGCAGGCGGTCGATGCCGGCGTCGACTTCTTCGGCCGTGCGGACAAGGAAGCTTTCAATGCGGAAGGCTTCGCCGACCTTGGTGAATTCCGGATTGTCGTCGAGGTTCACCTCGGAGAAGTTCTTGTCGAAGAACACTTCCTGCCATTGGCGCACCATGCCGAGCGCGCTGTTGTCGAGCAGCACGATCTTCAGCGGGATGCCGTAGCGGTGCAGGGTCTGCAGCTCCTGGATGTTCATCATGATGGAGCCGTCGCCGCTGACCGTGATGACGGTCCGGTCCGGCGCGCCGAGCTTCGCGCCCAGCCCCGCCGGCAGGCCGAAGCCCATCGTGCCGAGACCGCCGCTCGTAATGTGGTCCTTGGGATCGTCGAAATAGCAGTGCTGCGCGACCCACATCTGGTGCTGGCCCACGTCGCAGGTGAAGATGGCGGAATCATCCGCACGGCGCGAGAGCTTGTGCAGCAGGCTCGGCGCGTAGACACCCGGCGCGGCGTTGGCTTCCGCCCCCGCATAGTCCCATTCGTGCTTCTCGCGGCGACCGAAGCAGAGCTCCCGCCACGCGTCGATCTGCGCTTTCTCGTAAGGCTCGTCGCGGAACGGGTCGAGCGCGGCGAGGTTCTTCTTCAGGCTGCCGTCGAGGCCGACATTCGCGCCGCGCAGCTTGTCGATCTCCGCAATGTCGATGTCCATGTGGATGACCTTGGCGTCCGGCGCGAACGTATCGAGCTTCCCGGTCGCGCGGTCATCGAAGCGCGCGCCCGCCACGATCAGCAGGTCGCATTCCTGTACCGCGTAGTTCGCCGCGCGCAGCCCGTGCATGCCCAACATGCCGAGATAGTGCGGATGGTCCGACGGCATGGCGCCGAGGCCCTTGAGCGTGGAGACGACCGGAATTTCCGTGCGCTCGACGAGCGCGCGCAATTCCTTGACGCCGTCGCCCTGCGCGATGCCGCCGCCAATATAAAAGAGGGGGCGTTCGGCTTGGCGAATTAAGTCTTCCGCCGCCGCAATATTCTCGCTCGTGCCCATTTCGGGCTTCACCTTGGGGTAGGGCCGCCAGCGGTGGCGCTCCGTCGTGACGGCGTTGGCGACGTCCTTGGGTAAGTCGATCAGGACCGGGCCGGGCCGCCCTTCCGCGGCGATGAAATAGGCTTCGCGCACCATGCCGGGAATGTCCGCCGGGTCGCGCGCAATATAGCTGTGCTTCACGATGGGCATGGTGATGCCGACAATATCGACTTCCT
>CAYULR010000187.1:3753-5637 GCA_964445685.1 uncultured Algimonas sp. | reverse complement strand
GTCTTCTCTTCTCCACCGGATTTGTAGGTCCGTGGAACGGTTAGAACATATCTGTCACTCATGGGTATCCCCTTAGACGGCCCCCCGCCCTGTGATGCCCAGCCGGGTTCGCCCTAGCGGATTTCTGGTATTTTGGGAAGTAAGCGGGCGCAGAAGGGGCTCGGCTGCGCCCCAACTGCAAATCCTGTTCTCTGGTATCTTGTGCCAGAGAATCTTAACTGGTAGTTAGGAATTGGGCAGAGGGTTCACCGCGCCTTGGCGCAAGTGACCGTCCAATGGGGGGCGCGAAGAGCGCCTGAACATCGCTTTTCGCACTTCGTCAGGGGACGGTGTGTGAAGGGGACTGAAAGAACAAATCGGATCTGTGCCAAGCTCAACGCGGAGCTGGGGCCAGAGCTTTTGTCTTACCTCCAAGACCCCGACATCATCGAAATCATGCTCAACCCGGATGGGCGTCTGTGGCTGGAAGGCCATGACCTCGGATTGGTCTGCAAGGGCGAAATCCCCGTCCAGCGCGCCTTGTCCATCATCGGCACGGTTGCAGCCGCCTGCGGCACGGTCATCACCAAGCAATCGCCCATCGTGTCCGGCGAGCTTCCCACGGACGGCTCTCGTTTCCAGGGCATGATCCCGCCCATCGCGGCGCGCCCCGTCTTCACCATCCGCAAGAAAGCCATCCGCGTCTTCGGACTGGATGAGTATGTGAGCGCGGGCATCCTGTCGTCGGACATCGCAAACCGGCTCCGCACGGCGGTGCTGAACAAGAAAAACATCCTCATTGCAGGGGGCACGGGGTCCGGAAAGACAACCCTCGCCAACGCCCTCATCGCGTCGCTCCATGCGGTCGCGCCCGACGACCGGGTCGTCATTCTCGAAGACACGGCCGAAATCCAATGCGAGCAGGAGAATGCGGTCATCCTGCGAACGTCCGACCATGCCGACATGGACGACCTGTTGCGCGCCACCATGCGGATGCGGCCCGACCGGATCCTTGTCGGCGAAGTGCGGGGCGGCGAAGCCCTGACATTGCTGAAGAGCTGGAACACCGGCCATCCGGGCGGGCTGGCGACAGTCCATGCCAACTCGGCCCGCTCCGCCTTGGACCGCCTCGAACAGCTCATCCAGGAAGTCTCAGCCTCGCCCATGGGCCGTCTCATTGCGGAGGCCGTCGATCTCGTCCTCTTCATCGCCAAGGCTCCGGGCGGACGCGAGGTGAAGGAACTGATCGAAGTCACCGGCCATCACGAGGGCGAATACCAGCTCGCCACCATTTTTCCCAAGACGACACAAAAGGAGGAAACCCACCATGTCGCATAAGCCTAAACGCCTCTCCACCCTCGGCGTCCGGGGTCTGTTGGCCCTCGCATATATCGCTCTCGCCCAGACGGCCCACGCTTCGACATCGACCAACAACCTGCCGTTCGAGACGCCTGCTGCGCGCTTCGTTTCCTCCATCACCGGCCCGATTGCGGGCGGCATCGCGCTGCTGGCGATCGTCGGGGCAGGCGCGGCCCTTCTTATGAATGGCGAGCTTGGCGACTTCTCCAAGCGCCTCTTCCTCGCCGTCATCGTCGTCCTTGGCCTCAGCGGCAGCCTTATCTGCGGCCTCTTTCTCTGCCTTCGCTTTGGCCGCCTCTGCTTCTTTCTCCGCCTTCGCCTGCGCGGCCTCCGCCTCCGCCTTTGCCTTCGCCTCGGCCTCCGCCGCGTCACGACGCGATTCAATCTGCGGCCGAGACTGCTGAGCGTCCCGATATCCGGCTAACCGATCGCGAACGGCTTCTACCAATTCGGATTCACTTAACAAATCATCCGGCTCAACAATCTTGGCTAACACTTTTTCGTTCGCAGCCAAAGCGGATTCAGTGTCGGTGGCCTGCTGACGCG
>CAYULR010000187.1:1353-3743 GCA_964445685.1 uncultured Algimonas sp. | reverse complement strand
CCTCACCGCCCTCGGCGTCATCGCAGCGACGGTGTGAGTCATGGGGTCTGACGACGTAGAGTTGGAGCGCGTGGTGATCCACCGCTCCCTGACGCGCCCGCTCCTCGTCAATGGCGGGGAACGGGTTCCCATGCTCATTCTCGGCCTGACCTGCGTAGCGCTGATCTTTGTCGGCCTCAAGCTCGCCACGGTCGCCCTGGCGATCGTTCTCTGGTTCGCCGGAAGTGCCGTGCTGAAGCGTCTCGCCAAGACGGACCCCTACATGTTCGGCATCTACCGCCGACATATCCAGTATGGCGGACGAAAGCTCTCGCGCGCGACCCCGTGGGGCACGGTTCGCCGCACCCGGAGCTGGAGCAAGTAATGGCGCGCACGAAACCCTTCCGGGACCGCGCGTCCGCTTTCGCAGATCTCCTGCAATATGCAGCGGTCGTGGATGACGGCATCGTTCTCTGCAAGAACGGGGCGCTCATGGCGGGCTGGCTCATCAAGGGCATGGACGTCGAGTCCGCGACCCGGCTGGAACGCAACGTCATGGCGGCGCGCCTCAACGCCGTCTTCAATCGGCTCGGGTCGGGCTACATGATCCACGTCGATAGCGTCCGGCGCAGCTCGCACGGCTATCCGCCCCGTGCCGCCTCGTATTTTCCGGATGCCGTGTCGGCGGGAATTGACGAAGAGCGCCGCCGCAACTTCGAGGGCCACGGCGTCCACTTCGAGACCGACACGGTGCTGGTTCTGTCCTACATGCCGCCCGAGTTCCTGAAGTCAAAGTTCGTCAACGCACTCTACACGAACGACAATGCCAGCCGCGAGAAGCCGATGGACACGACGCTGGCGGACTTCCGCGTCAGCCTTGCCGAAGTCTCCGACCTGCTGGACAATGTATTCGAGACCGAACGGCTCGGTTCGGTCTCGGTGGAGACTGAATGGGGCGGGGTGGCGACCTACGATTCGCTCCTGTCGCACCTGAACCACTGCATCAGCGGCATCGATCAACCCATCGTTCTGCCCGACACGCCCATGTATCTCGACGCGGTCCTGTCGCGCGACTTCGTGCCCGCCATCACGCCCAAGGTCGGCGACAAGTTCATCGGCGTCGTTTCGATCGAGGGCTACCCGCACGAATCCAGCCCGGCCATCCTTCAGGCGCTCGACAACATCGCCATGGCTTACCGATGGTCGTCCCGCTTCATCTTCATGGATCCCACGGCGGCGCGGTCCCAGATTGAGGGCTTCCGCAAGAAATGGAAAAGCTCGGCCACCTCGCTCGTGGACCAGGTTCTCGGCATCCAGGGCAAGCCTGCGGATGGCGACGCCCTTGATATGAGCTTCGACGCCGAACAGAGCATGGCGGAAGCCAGCTCGGGCGAGGTCCGCTACGGCTACTACACGACCAATGTCATCGTTTACGGCGAGGACCGCGCGTTGCTCGACAAGCAGCTCGCCTATGTCCGCCGCGCCATCAACAATCTTGGCTTCGTGGCCCGGATTGAGACTATCAACGCCAACGACGCCTATCTCGGCTCCCTGCCAGGCGACGGCTATGCCAATGTGCGGCGACCGATCATCCACACCATGAACCTCGCCCACCTGCTGCCGGTCAATTCGGTCTTTGCGGGCCGCGAGGTCAATCCGTGTCCCTTCTACCCACCCGAAAGTCCGCCGCTCATGCAGGTGGCGACGGCGGGGTCCACACCCTTCCGGCTCAACCTCCATGTCGGCGATGTCGGCCACACGCTCATCTTCGGGCCGACTGGCTCCGGCAAATCGACCCTGCTCGGCCTGATTGCCGCGCAGTTCCGTCGCTATCCGGACAGTCAGGTCTTCGCCTTCGACAAAGGCCGCTCGATCCTGCCCTTGGCATTGGGTGTCGGCGGCGAGTTCTACGACGTCGATGACGAAGCCTCAGACGTGATGTTCTGCCCGCTCGGCGGCATCGAAACGGATCTCGACCAGGCATGGGCGGTCGGGTGGGTCCAGTCCTTGCTCGTTCTACAGAATGTGGAGCTGACCCCGGCACACCGCAACGCGGTGAACGACGCCATGACGTCGCTCCGCTTCAGCCAAGCTGCCCCGACCCTCTCCAACTTCGTCACATCCCTCCAGGATGCGGAGCTACGCGAAGCGTTGGAACCCTACACGATCGGCGGACCCCTCGGCAGTCTTCTCGACACGGAACAGGACACGTTCGGGAATAACCGCTTCATCGCAATCGAAATGGAAGACCTGATGAACATGGGCGACACGGCCCTCATCCCCGGCGACGGCACGCCCACGCCCATCGCCGTCCTGACTCTTACGGCCGACATCCCAACCGTGATCACCGTGACGGGCGCCGCCGCGATCAGCGGACAGTTCAACGACGTGTTGTTCGCGACGTTCCAGAT
>CAYULR010000187.1:0-1343 GCA_964445685.1 uncultured Algimonas sp. | reverse complement strand
ATCTGTTCCACCGCATTGAGAAGCGTCTGACTGGCGCACCGTCCGTCATCATTCTGGATGAGGCGTGGATCATGCTCGGCCACCCCGTCTTCCGGGACAAGTTGCGCGAATGGCTGAAAGTGCTGCGGAAGAAGAATTGTGCGGTGGTTCTGGCCTCGCAGTCGCTGTCCGACGCGGCCAACTCCGGCATCCTCGACGTGCTGGTCGAAAGCTGTCCGACCAAGATCATGCTGCCGAATCCGGAAGCTCTGACTCCGAAGGCGGCGAAGTTCTACGAGGATATGGGCCTTAATTCCCGGCAGGTCGAGATCGTGGCGAGCGCCACGCCGAAGCGGGAATACTACGTCCTGTCACCGGAAGGTCGGCGTCTCTTCGACATGGAACTCGGACCCTATGCCCTGTCGTTCGTGGGCGCGTCCGGGGCCGAGGACATTGCGCGGGTCCGCGCGCTTTATCGTGAATTTGGGAGCGAATGGGCCGACCGGTGGCTCAAGGAAAGAGGAGTGTTCCATGAAAACGCGGCGTAATCTTTTGGGCGGCATCGCGGCTGCCACACTTCTTCCGTCCCTCCTGCCGGGGAGAGCCTATGCCTTTTTCGGCGGGCTGACCGGCATCTCGACCGAGTGGACGCAGATCGCCAACAACATCCAACTTCTCACCCAGGCCAGCCGCCAGCTCAACACTATGCGCTCGACGGCCGAATCCGCCATTCAGAACGCCCGCTCCGCCGTGAACACGTTCCGCAGCGTCGAGCTGATGATCGACAACATCCAGTCCTTGCCGGATGCAATACTTGACCAACTGTTACGCGACTTTCGAGTTGTGTGGAACGCAGCTCAAGTCGGCCGCGAAATTACGGTCAACGCCATGGCAGCGGATGACACCATTCGTGATCGCTATTGGACCGCAGAGGATTACCGCTCTTCCAATCTTGATGAAGCGCAGTTCGCAACACGCTTGGAACGCAATTATGAAGTGACAGCCGACACAATAGCCTCTGCGATGCAAAATAGCGGCTTGGCATCTGTAGCGGTCGATCAACAGCTTGCTGCCGTTCGTCGTCTGGTCGCACAGAGCATTGAAGAGAGAGAACACACGAAGCTCTTCCAAGGCATGATCGCAATGGGGAATGCGACCGTGGAAGGTCTCGGCAACCTCCAAAAGCTGGTGGCGGAGCAGTCCCGACTTGTGGGTGCATACTACCAACAGCAGCTCGACCAGAAGGCCGCCGACGACGCAATTTATGACGAGTTTTACGACCCGAACACGGTGTTCACACCCGGCACAGCTCCGGCGAGAAACTGATGGCGTTACGGGTCACATTCTACGCATTGGCCTTGGCA
>CAYULR010000186.1:0-5660 GCA_964445685.1 uncultured Algimonas sp. | reverse complement strand
GTTCTGGCCCGCCCCGCCAGCGTCACTCTTGGCAAAACGGGCGAGCTTCGTGTCGGTCGGGGCCGTCCAGCAGTAGTCGGCGGGCGGCTGCGCGCCGCCGAACTCCCTGTCGCGCTCATACATCCAGGCGTGGGGCACGCGCGTGCCGGGCAGGAAGGGAGAGCCGACTGGGTTGGCCGCGATGAAGGCGCAGACGGTGAACCCGTCGACGGTTTCGGACGCCAGGCCGAACCCGCCCGCATGCGCCCCGGCCGTCGCACCAAACCCCGCGCCGACCGCGCCCTCGCCTGTCGTGTCCGAAACGGCGTCGAGCGCTTCGCGGCCCAGGCGGTGGAAGGGCGGCGTGTCGTCCCAGTCCTTGTCCCCGCCATTGGCGTTGTCGAACAGTATGGCGGACGGACCGATGGGCGAGACCGGAATGGGCGGCGGACCCGCAACGACCCCCACGCCGCGCCGGCCCAGCTGCGCGCAGACGGGGTCGGCGGCCGCGAGGCCATAGACCGACCCGCCGGACAGCACGACGGCATGGACCCGGTCGACCAGACCGCCCAGCGCCAGCGTGTCGGTCTCCCGCGTGCCGGGTCCGCCGCCGCGCACATCCACGGCACAGAGCGCGGGTTCGCGCGGCAGCAGGACCGTCACGCCGGTGCGCACGGCCGCGGCGGGGGCGTGGCCGAGGCTCAGGCCATGCAGAGGAAGGGAGGTGGAGGCGCGCGTCATGGACCGTTCCTTACGGAGGCCCGCCAGACCGCGCAACGCGCACCGTTCCGGCAGGGCGCGAACCTTGACTCTTTCTGACATAATTTCCACAATACGGATGTCTGACTCTTTTTCTCGTCTCCTTTCGAAGAATGGACCGGACATGAGGCGGCGGGGTGGCACTCCCGCCGCTTCGCTTTTTTGGGCGAGCGGTCCCTTTTGCGCCGCCCCTGCCCTTGCAACCCATCCCGGACCGTCTAAGTATCTTGCGCCCGCGCGCTGTCTTTCACGGCTTTCGCGCGACAACCGATCAGGATTCCGACGATGCAGAAATTCCCGATGACGCCCCAGGGCCATATTGCGCTGGAAGAGGAGCTCAAGCACCTCAAGACGGTGGAACGCCCCGAGATCATCCAGGCCATCGCGGTCGCGCGCGACCATGGCGATCTGTCGGAAAACGCCGAGTACCACGCCGCCAAGGAGAAGCAGGGCTTCATCGAAGGCCGCATCCAGGAGCTCGAATCCAAACTGTCCCTCGCCCAGGTCATCGACACGTCCAACCTGTCCGGCGACAAGGTGACGTTCGGCGCGACGGTGAAGATCGTCAACGAAGACACGGACGAGGAAGCCGCCTACACGATCGTGGGCGAGGACGAGGCGAACGTGAAGGACGGCAAGATCTCCAACACCAGCCCCATCGCGCGAGCCATGATGGGCAAGGAAGTCGGCGACGTCTTCGAAGTGATCGCGCCCGGCGGCGCCAAGGGCTACGAAATCCTCGACATCGGCTACGCCTCCTAGGGCGTTTGCGCCGTGCGGCTGGTCGTTGTCAGCGATGGCCGCCGCGGCATCGAGAACCAGGCGCTGGGCCTGGCGGAGGCGGTGGCGGAACTCGCGCCCGAGCCCTGCGATATCTTCACGGCGCAGCTGAACGCCCGCCCCAGTTTCGCGGCGCTGCCGCCTTCCCTGCAATTGCTCGCCAAGCGCGATTACGGCCTGCCGGACGCGGACGTGCTGATCGGCTGCGGACGCCAGGCCGTCGCCCCGCTCATCCAGGCCCGCCGGAGCCAACCCCGCGCCTTCACCGTCTTCGTCCAGGACCCGCGCGTGGAGCCGTCGCGCTTCGACCTTGTGGTCGCGCCGGAGCATGACGGGCTGAGCGGCGCGTTTGTGGAAACGATGGTGGGGTCGCCCAACCGGGTGACGCGCGAACGCCTCGTGACGGAAACGCTCGCCCACCGCGAACGCCTGGCCGCCTTGCCGAACCCGCGCGCCATGATCGCGGTCGGCGGGCCTAGCAAGACGCACCGCCTGGATGCAGCCTCGCTGCAGGCGCATCTCGCGGCGGCGCAGGACCTGTCCGCGCGCGGCTACAGCCTGCTCGTCACCACATCGCGGCGCACGCCGGCGGAGGCGCAGAAGGCCTGGGCCGACCTGGCTGCGCGGCTTCCCAACACGTGGCTGCACACGCCCGACAGCCCGGGCGACAACCCGTACTTCGCCTTTCTCGGCGGTGCGGAGCTGATCCTCGTGACAGAGGACAGCACGAACATGCTGACGGAAGCGGCGGCGACCGGAAAGCCGCTGCTGCGCCTGCCCATGGCCGGGTCGCTCGGAAAGTTCCGGACACTCTACGAGACGTTGGAGGCGCGGTGCGGGGCGCGCAGATGGTCCGGCCCGGACGCCCTGCCCGAACCGTACGAGCCCTTGCGCGAGACGCAGCGCGTGGCGGCGCGGGTGCTGGAGCGGATGCGCGCGGGCTAGGCGGCGGCCTCGAACTGTTCGGTCAGCAGTCGGAAAACCTCGTCCGGGCGCTGGTGCAGTACGAAATAAGCAGCCCGTTCGATGATCTCGACGCGCATATTGGGCCTCGTTTCCGCGACCTTCCGCAGAACATCCGGACCGAACTGCCCCGACGCAAATCCGGTCGTCAGCGTGATCGGGCACGTGATGCGGTCCAGCACGGGCGTCCAGTCGCGTCCCGTGGCATTGAACTCCCGCGTCACGCCTTCGACGCCCACCGCATAATTCACGGCATAGGCCTCCCGCGCGGCGCGCTTGAACTCTTCACGCTCCATCAACTCCAGATCGAGCGGGGAGTCCTGGAAATGCTCCGTGATCCATTCCTCGTCGAAGCCGCTGTCGCACTTGGCGACGATGGACCGGATGATCATCGGCATCAGGCGCGGCGCGTAGCGGGCAATGTAGTAGAGATTGCGCTGCTGCCGCGACATCGTCTTGAAGAAAGCCCGCTCCGTCAGCGGCACGGCGGGGCTCACCCCGACCAGGCCGAGCGCCCGGTCGCCCAAAAGCGCGCATGTGTAGGACGCCGCGATAAAACCCGTATTCTCCGCCATCACCTGGATGCGGTCGATGCCTTGGTCGTCCAGCATCGCCTTGAGCCGCGCGGCAAAGCGGTCGAGCTCCCCGTCGGCGGATGGGTCGATCGACGATTTGCCGAAGCCCGGGCGAAGAGGGCTTATCACGCGCACGCGCGCCACTTCGGCGGCGCGCCGGACGGGCTCCGCCAGCGCCGTGCCCAGGATGACCGGATGGAAAAAGAGGACGGGCCGCGCGCCGGGGCGTCCGATCTCGTTATAGTCGATCGTGCCGCCATCGGGCGCGGTGAACAGGTCGTGGCGCCGCCAAGGCGTGTTGCGGAAGCTGTGCCCGTAATCGCCCCGGCTTTCATGCCGGGCGAGGCGCAAGTACCCGCTATAGAGGCAGGCCAGTTCCGTCTGCGACGACAGGCCCAGCTTGCGCAGCACGCTTTTCAGCTGGTTGCGCAGCGTGCCGATGGCGCGGCCGCGTTCCTGCGCCAGCGCATTCAGCCCCTGCCCCGTCACGATGGCCTGCGTCACGCGCAGCTCCGCGGGGGACAAGCCGAAGCTCTCCTGGAACTGGAACGCGATGTCGGGCAGCCAGGTAAGGCTGACGGCGGATAGGCGGCCCAGCGGCTCGCCGTCCGCATCCTCGGTGCGGGTCAGCACGTAACGGTGCTCCGCCAGACTGTCCGGGTCGGCGTCCTCGACCTTCACGATGCAGATCGTGGCGTCCAGCGCGGAGGCGGGCAGCAGCGACAGCGACTCTGAGAGCGGCGGTCCGGACGTATCGCGCGACGGGACGAAGCGTTCGCCCGCTTTCCAGCCATGGCGCTCCGCCCCGGCCGGATTGACCGCCACGATGCGGCCCGACGGGTCGAGCAGCAGTCCCGGCTGCGGGTCCGTCTCCAGCACGCGCAGCGATCCCGCGCCGGTGTTCTGCTTGCGCCCGCGCCGATCCAGCAGGTCGTGCGCGGCCTCGAAATGCTCCAGCACGCCCGCGAACGGGTCGGGCTGCGAGCCGTCCACCGGGGCCTCGATATGCGCTTCCAGCTGCCGGTCGATCGCATCGGCCAGCACGTGATGCAGGTGCGGCTTGATGGCGACCATGTAGGCCAGTTTGACCAGGTCACTTTGCGGGTCCTTGTCGGCGTTGATGTCGGACAGAAGGGTCACGAATCGTGCCTAGGGCGCGCGCGACATGGTTTCCACTCACAGACGCAGGTCGGGGTGAATGGGTCACACCCGGCGGAAATCCGTTCACAGTATTGCGACCGCCGCCCTGTTGCGGCGCGAAGGCGGCGCGCCTACCTTCTCGCAATGACCGAAACTGTGCATCATCCCGTTCTCATCATCGGCTCCGGCCCGGCAGGCTACACGGCTGCCGTCTACGCCGCGCGCGCCCTGCTGAAACCCGCCATCGTGGCGGGCCTGCAGCCGGGCGGGCAGCTGACCATCACCACCGACGTCGAAAACTATCCAGGCTTCCCGGAGATCATGGGCCCGGAGCTGATGGAGAAATTCAAGGAGCACGCGCTGAAGTTTGGCACGGAGTTCTACGAAGACATGATCATCGACGTGGATTTCAGCGGCCACCCCTTCGTGGCCAAGGGCGATAGCGGCAAGACCTACACGGCCGACAGCATCATCATCGCGACAGGCGCGCAGGCCAAATGGCTGGGCTTGCCGTCCGAGGAGACCTTCGGCGGCTTCGGCGTCAGCGCTTGCGCGACCTGCGACGGCTTCTTCTACCGCGGCAAGGAGGTCGTGGTCGTCGGCGGTGGCAACACGGCCGTCGAAGAAGCGCTCTACCTGTCGGGCCTCGCCTCCAAGGTGACGCTGGTCCACCGCCGCGACAGCCTGCGCGCGGAGAAGATTCTGCAAGAACGTCTGTTCGGCAAGGAAAACGTCGAAATCCTCTGGGACACGACGCTGGAAGAAATCGTCGGCGACATGAAGCCCATGCCGAGCGTGACGGGCGCGCGGCTGAAGAACGCCAAGACCGGCGAAGAGCAGATCCTTCCGACCCACGGCGTCTTCATCGCCATCGGCCACAAGCCCGCGACGGAAGTTTTCCAGGGCCATGTGGAAATGAACGAGGGCGGCTACATCATCAGCGCGCCGGACAGCACCCGCACCAACGTCCCGGGTGTCTTCGCCGCCGGCGACGTCAGCGACGAAACCTACCGCCAGGCCGTCACGGCGGCGGGGCTGGGCTGCATGGCGGCACTGGAGGCCGAACGCTACCTCGCCGCGAAGGACGCGCTGGGGGAGGCGAAAGCGGACGCGAACGTCACGGAAGAACTGGTCGGCGATATCGAGGCGCGCGAAGAGGAGCTGGAGCAGCTGAAAGCGGGCGTCTAGCGGGGAGCTCGGATTCGGGTTTGGAAGGTCGACGCGAAAGCGTCGGCCTTTTTGTTTGGAGCAACCTCTAATTCTTCGCTCATTCCCGCGAAGGCGGGAATCCAGCGGAAGCGTGAGTGTGCAGAGGTGCAGGAGGGTCGTGTGTCAGTCAGGTGGCTGACACCCAGGCCTTGCTTTCCCTTCTTCTCTGGAGTCCCTGACTGGATCCCCGCCTTCGCGGGGATGAGCGAAGGGGAAGGACGAAGCCGTTGTCCCCGGCCTTGACTGCCGGGGCCG
>CAYULR010000185.1:4570-5675 GCA_964445685.1 uncultured Algimonas sp. | reverse complement strand
CCGGTCCTGTTCGGCCTGCCCGTCATGCTGATCGTGCCTTGGACGCTGAAGAACTACCGCGCCGCGCTGGCGAAAGCGGCATGAGCGTCCACCTGCGCGAAGACGGCAGCGGCACGCCGCTCGTCCTCCTGCCGCCCGCGCCGCATGACGGGACGTTCTTCGACACGCTGACGCCGCAGCTCACGGGGGTCCGGGTCTTGCGCCCCGACTATCCGGACTATGGCGGGTCGGACGCCATCGACGCGCCGTCCATCCGCGCCTACGCCGAAGCGCTCGCGCCGCATATTCCCGACGAAGCCGTCCTGGTCGGCTTTCACACGGGCAACCTCGTCGCGGCGGAGCTGGCTAAGCTCTCGCCGCCGCGCGGGATCGTCATGATCGATATTCCCTATTTCGACGCGGATACGCGCGCGGCCTATGCGGACAAGATGGAGCGCAGCGCGCGCAACGCCGCTTTCCACGCCGCCTTCGCCTACGACCCGCGCGCGGAACTGCGCGACCTGCCGTGCCCTGTCCGCGTCATCGCGACGAATGGCAGCCTGTCGGAGCTGAGCGCGCAGGCCGCCGCCGGGATGGGCGCGCCCTTGACCGAGCGCATGGACATGTCGTCCCCCGTGTTCGAAGCTCATGCAGAAGAGATGGCCGCGGAAATCCTGCGCGCCGTACAGACATTGGGGACACCGGATTGAGCGACACGCGCTGCTACATGATCATCACGGCGAAGATCCACGACCGGGACGAGTTCCTGTCGGGCTATTCCAAGGCGACCGCGCCGCTCGTGGAGAAGTATGGCGGGCGCTACGTGATGCGCGCGCCGGGCGCGACGCTGCTGGAAGGCGGGTTCGGCGACGGGGGCAGCGTGGCGATCTCCGAATGGCCGGACCGCGAGGCGGCGCTGCGCTTCTGGAACTCCGACGACTACGCCAAGGCCAAACCGCTGCGCGACGGTCTGGCGGACGTGCAGGTCATTCTCGTGGAGGCTCCGGCGGTATGAGGCGCGCTCTGCTCGGTTGTCTCTTCGCGGCCACGGCCGTGCCCGCTCACGCCCAGGACGCCCGCGACGCCATTGCGGAGCGCGACCTCCCCGAGCTCTCAGAGATGCTGC
>CAYULR010000185.1:2815-4560 GCA_964445685.1 uncultured Algimonas sp. | reverse complement strand
GCATCTACACCAACGAAGAACAGGTCTATTTCCAGGACAATCTGGAGCTGCCCGAAGACCAGCACGCGGACCGCGTCGAGTTGGTCGTCGTGTCGGACGGCGAGGGGGTGCGGTCCGTGCTGCGCTACGCCGATGGCCGGACGCTGGAATCGCGCCATCTCTTCCGCGTCGAGGACGGCGCCATCCGCGCCACGACCATCGTGGAAGGCCGCACGGGGTGCGAGCAGACGATCGAGCGCACCTTCGAGACCTTCCGAGGCGATGGCTGCGGCGGCGCGACCACCGTCGATCCGCTGGGCATCGGCTTGGCGAGCGGCGATGTCCCGCTGCAGCTCGTCCGCGCGCGTCCGTTCAATTGCTGGGTCAGCCCGCGCAAGGACGACGGAACCTATGCCTTCTACAACGACCAGGCGATCCACGACCAAGGCGGCCGTATCTGGATCGAGGCGACGGACGAACACCCGCGCGTCGGGCTGAAGATGCGCAATGTGCGCTGGCCGTCCGGCAACAACCGCGACTCCTTCGTGCTCTACACCTATCAGGGCGAGGACGGGGACTACTCGCCGTCCTATGTCTGGGCGGCGCCGGACGCGGACCGCATCGGCATCAATACGCGCTGGCTGCAGGCCTCCTGCACGGCGGGCGACGCGACTGTGGAACCGAGCTTGAACCTGCGCACCGGAAGCGGCAGCGGGAATTAGGACCAAAGACAAACACCAACGAAATTACCAAAGGGGAATGACCATGATGAAACGAACATTGCTTGCGGCGGCGACCGCGCTGCTGATGGCCGGAACGGCGGCCGCGCAGGACTTCAGCCTGCCCGAAGGCGCGATGAAGGACGGCAAGATCGACCTGGACAGCTCGGTCGGCGCGCTGATGGCGGCGCGCAAGGTCCAGTGCTCTCTGATCGACGAGAAGCCGATCACCTATTACTGGTTCGGCAAGGCCTACTCCCGCCGCATGGGCGAGCGCGACGTGAATCTGTTCGACGTCGAGGGCATGAACATCCGCCAGTGCGGCACGGTCAACGATGCGGAGCGCGGTCTCGGCTACAAGCTCGTGAGCCGCGAAATCCTGCTCTACAAGGACGCCAAGACCGGCGAAGTGCTCAAGACCTGGGAGAACCCGTGGTCGGGCGAAGAGGTCGAGGTGATGCACGTCGCCAACGATCCGGTGAACTTCTCCTCCTACGTGACGGGCCGCGATGGCCAGCCGATCACTTTCTACGGCGACGTGCTGGGCGACCGTTTCCAGATGAACTCGACCTTCCCGCTCTGGTATCCCAACCCGCTGGCGAGCGAGTACGAGGCCGAGATCGGCGGGACGTACCACGCCACCGAGATGTTCAACTTCCTGGGCCGCACGGACGAGCTGACCGACGTGTCAGAGGACACGACCGACGTCGCCGTGGGCTGGGCGCGCATGAGCGACTGGCTGCCCTGGATGAAGATGAACGGCCGCGAAGGCATCATCTACATGCACACGGCCGGGCGGAAGCTGGCGAGCTTCGACGATCTGTCCGACACGATGAAGGCGGAGATCGCGAAGAACTATCCCGAATACGCCGCCCCGCCGCCCGTCAGTGACCCGCGCCCGAACATGACGAGCTGGAAGTACTACAAGGCCGTGAAGGACGGCACGGAGGTTCTGCCGAAGCGGTAGAGCCCGTCTTCTTCCGCCGTCCCCCGCCCCCGTTGGCGGGGGCCGCGGCGTAGCCCCATACGGGACCCCCCCCCCCCCCC
>CAYULR010000185.1:914-2805 GCA_964445685.1 uncultured Algimonas sp. | reverse complement strand
CCCGCCGCCCCCGCCCCTCGGGGCGGGGCACGGCTGCTTCGCCCATTACGGAACCCCCACGCGCCACCCCCGTTACTCCGGCAACGCCTTCGCCGGAGTCTTCATGGCCGAACCCCAAACCCCCACCGCCCGCTACCGCGTCGGCGTCATGCGCGCGCAGCTGGGCGAGGGCGACCCGCAAGGCTTTGCCGAGCTGGTGGACGGCGCGCTGAAGCGTTTCTCCCACGATATTGCCGACCAGCTTCCGGACCTGTCCGTCGAAACGTCCGCCTTCTCCACGCCGCACCTCGTGCCGGAAGGCGGCGGGTACAATGCGCTCGACTTCGTACAGCTCGGACTGGGCGAGAAGGCGGAGCGGGGGCTGTCCTTCCTGATCATCGTGACCGATGTGGACCTGTCGCCGTCCAAGACGAGCTACACGCTCGCCCTGCCGTCGCGCATCACCAATATTGCGCTGGTCACGACGCGAAGGCTCAATCCGGATTTCTGGGGCGAAGCGCGCGACACGGACCGGGCGAAGGAACGCCTCTCGACGGTTCTCATCCATGCCTTCGGCCACCTGCTGAACCTGAAACATTCGGACGATCCCAACAACGTCATGGCGCGCATCGAAGGCGTGGAATCGCTCGACCGCATGACCGATTTCACGGGCGCGCAGCTGGACGATATCCGCGACACGCTGCCCAAGGAAGCGTTCGACCAGAGCACCAAGTCCGGCAAGACCGGCTTCGCGCTCTCCACGCTCGCGCGGCGCTTTCCGTCCATTCTGCGGGCCGTGGTCCGCGCCAATCCGCTCAAGCTCGTCGGGCGGATGCCGACCATGTTGGCGACGGCGTTCTCGGTCATCGCGCTGCTGCTCTTCGGGGCGGAGATCTGGGACTATGCCGCCATGGCCAGCAATGCGCAGGTCTTCTGGCTGACGGCGATCAGCTTCGGCATCGGGACGTTCGTGCTCTACCGCGCCTTCTCCTTCACGCCCGTTTCGGCGCGCGACGGGCGGATGATGGAGTCGACTGTGGTCACTTCGGCAGCGACCATGCTGACGCTGTTCCTGACGCTCGTGGCGATGTTCGTGCTGTTCGCCGTGCTGATGTACGGTTTCGCCTCCGTCGTCTTTCCGGAACCCCTGATGGAAAGCTGGACCACGGTGGAGGACGCCGCCTCCTTCGATGACCATATGCGCCTGTCGGCCTTCCTCGCTGGGCTGGGTGTCCTGTCCGGTTCGCTGGGCGGGTCCGCCGATTCGCGCTCCGTGGTGCGCCGCGTGCTGTTCATGTCCGATGAGATTTAGACAGGACGCAGACTCGGTCCCGACCGAGCAGCCCGACGTCACGGGCGAGGTCGACGCCAACCCATCGCTGATCACGGAGCGGATCGATGGTTGGCTGGATGCGGTCTTCTACGCCCTGCCGAACCTCGTCATCGCCTCGGTCTTGCTGTTGCTGGCCTTTCTGGTCGGAAAGCTGATCGAAGGCCTCGTGGAGCGCCGCCTGGCGAAGCGGGACCGACGCGACCTCGGACAACTGGTCGGCGGCCTGATCAAATGGGGCCTCGTTATCGGAGCCGTGGCTTTCGGGGCGACGCTGGTCTTCCCGAACCTCGTCCCGGCCGATCTGATCGCCGGGCTCGGCGTCAGCTCGGTCGCGATCGGCTTTGCTTTCAAGGACATCCTTCAGAACTGGCTCGCCGGGCTGCTCTTGCTCATCCGTCGTCCCTTCGAGCCGGGCGACCAGATCGAGGTGAGCGGGTTTGAAGGCACGGTGCAACACATCGAAACCCGCTCCACCATGATCCGCACCTATGACGGGCAGCGCGTGGTGATCCCCAATAGCGAGGTCTACGGCGACGCGGTGCTGGTAAAAACCGACGCGGACCTCCGCCGCAGCCAGAT
>CAYULR010000185.1:0-904 GCA_964445685.1 uncultured Algimonas sp. | reverse complement strand
CCAGATCGACATCGAAGTCGGGTTCAAGGAGGATGTGGCGGAGCTGCGCGAGATGCTGATGACGGCGATGCGCGGCGCGGAGGGCGTCGTGGCGGACCCCGCGCCCGACGTTCTCAGCTGGGACCTCCACGCTACCGCGCTGGTCATACGTTGCCGCTGGTGGAGCCGCGCGTTCCGCAAGGACGTGGTGGAAACCCATGCGAGAGTCGTGGAGGCCCTGCACGATGCGCTGATCGAGAACGGGGTGAGCCGTCCGCTGGAGGTGGAGGTTCATCTGGAAGGCAAGGCGAGTGCAGGGGCGATGCCGCTGGAGTTGTAGGGAGGCCGTTGTCCCCGGCATTTATTGCCGGGGCCTCCATCGGAAATGATCCCACGTTGACTGGCCCAGACGATATCAAGCCAAGCTGGAGGCCCCGGCAACAAGTGCCGGGGACAGTGGATGCAGTAGGGAGCTTACCCCGCATCCATCCCGACATCGAAGTTCGGCGCGCTATGCGTCAGCGCGCCCACGCTGATCACGTCCACTCCGGCTTCCGCGATGCCGCGCACCGTCTCCAGGTTCACCCCGCCCGACGCTTCCACAGTCAGCCGGTCCATGTCGAAGGAGCGTACGATCAGCATGGCTTCGGCCAGCGTCTCGCCGCTCATATTGTCAAGCAGCACCACGTCCGGGCGGTAGGTCAGGACCTTCTTCAACTGCGTGACCGTATCCACTTCCACGCTGACGGCGCTCATATGGTCGCGGCGTTCCATCACGGTGCTCAGCGCTTCGTGCACGCCGCCTGCCAGCGCGATGTGGTTGTCCTTGATCATGATAGCGCTCGCGAGGCTTTCGCGGTGGGCGAAGCCGCCCCCGGCCAGTACGGCCTGCTTTTCCAGGGCGCGCAGGCCCGGTGTGGTCTTG
>CAYULR010000184.1:0-5719 GCA_964445685.1 uncultured Algimonas sp. | reverse complement strand
GACCTCCCCTCTCGCCGACCGGCTTGCCTTCCTCGACACGCTTTCCGCCGCCGCGAGAGCCATCACCGTGCCGCTGTTCCGTTCCGGCGTCGCGGCGCAGAACAAGGCTCCCCAAGAGGGCAAGCCCGGCTATGACCCTGTCACCGAAGCCGACGTGGAGGCGGAGCGCGAGTTGCGGCGGTTGCTGCGCGAGCGCTTTCCGGACGATTCCATCGAGGGCGAGGAACTGCCCGATCATGTGGGCACGTCGCGCTACAGCTGGACGCTGGACCCGATCGACGGGACGCGCGCTTTCGTGGCCGGGGTTCCGGTCTGGAGCACGCTGATCGCCTGTTCGCAGGACGGCGAGCCCGTGCTGGGTCTGATCGACCTGCCAGCCCTGGGACTGCGCGCCGTGGGCGATATTTCCGGCGAGCCCGCCGCGCACCTGATTCCCGATGCGGGCGAGCCGGAGCGGTTGCAGGTCCGCACCATCGGGAGCCTGTCCGAAGCGCGGCTGGGCTGCACCCAACCCTTCGGCATGTTCGGCCCCGGCGAGCTGGCGGCCTACAAGATCATCCAGAGCGGGGTGGCGTTTTCGCGCCTCGGCCTGGATGCGTTCGGCTACGTCCTGCTTGCCCAGGGGCGGATGGACCTGATCGTGGAAGGCGGCATGAAGCCGTGCGACGTGCGCGCACTGATGCCCGTCGTCGTCGGCGCGGGCGGCGTGATCACGGACTGGCACGGCGGCAACCCGAAGGACGGACCGCGCCTGGTGGCGTGCGGGTCGCCGGAGCTGATGCCGGAACTCTACACCTATCTGGGCCGGGCGATGAGCTGAGCCGCTGTCCCTGGCAATAGATACCGGGGACACTTCCTTCATCACTCCCCGTCCTCACGCCAACGTCATCCGCCTTAAACCTCCTCCACCTTCTGGCGTGCCCCCTTGCGGGAACCCTCCGGGCGTCCATATCTTTCCAGAAGATTACAGACTGCCCGCCCCATGGAGGATCCGTACCGTGAAAAAAGCCCTCATCCTGTCCGTCGCCGCTCTTGGCCTCGTCTCCGCGCCCGTCGCCCTGTCGCAGGTGCTGACCGACGCGCAGCCCGTCCCCGCCTTCCAGCCCGTGCAATTGCTGGGCGGCAACAGTTCTATGACGTTCGACGCCAATCGCGGCGTGATCACCATGGCGCCGCTGCTGGAGCGGGTCACCCCGGCCGTCGTGTCCATCAACACAGTCACCGAGCGCCGCACACCCGAGGTCGACGATGAGCGCCTGGAGATGTTCGAGCGCTTCTTCGGCCAGTCGCCGCGCCAGCGCGGTCCGCGCTCCGGGCTCGGATCCGGCGTGATCGTGGATGCGGGCGAAGGGCTGATCCTCACCAACAACCACGTCATCGACGGCGCGGACGAGATCGAAGTCCGCCTGGAAGACCGCCGCGAATTCATCGCCGAAGTCGTCGGGGCCGACCCGCAGACGGACCTCGCCCTGCTGCGCATCGATGCGCGCAACCTGCGTGAGCTGAACATTGTGGAGACCGACGATGTGCGAGTGGGCGACTACGTCATCGCGGTTGGCAACCCGTTCGGCCTGTCCTCGACTGTCACCAGCGGGATCGTCTCCGCGCTGGGCCGCGAAAGCGGCGGAGGTGGCGACCGCTACGCCGACTACATCCAGACCGACGCCGCCATCAATCCCGGCAATAGCGGCGGCGCGCTCGTCAATTCCAAGGGCGAGCTGATCGGCATCAACACCGCCATCATCAGCCGCTCGGGCTCCAGCGCGGGCATCGGCTTCGCCGTGCCGACGCGCACCATCCGCAACGTCATCGGCCAGATCACGGAATTCGGCGAAGTCCGACGCGGCCGGATCGGCGTGCAGATCAGCAACGTCTCGCCGGAACTGCGCGACGGGCTCGGCCTGCCGAGCGTACGCGGCGCGCTGATCCAGAGCGTGGTCGAGGGCGGCGCGGCCGAAGCGGCCGGCCTGGAAGACGGCGATGTCGTGATCGCCTTCAACGGCGAGGACCTGGACGACAGTGCGGACCTGCGCAACGCGGTCGGCTTGCTGACGCCGGGCACCACTGCGGATATCACCTATATCCGCGACGGCCGACGCCGCACCACGCGCATCACCGTCAAGGCGCAGGAAGAAACGCGCACCGCGCTGGACGAGAGCATGGAAGACGAGCTCCCTTCCATGGAGAGCTTCAGCGGCGCGACCATCACGGACATTCCAGGCGACCTGGACCTGCGTGACGGCGACGAAGGCGTCTACATCTCCCGCGTGCGCCAAGGCTCGCGCGCCGCGCGCTCCGGCCTGCGCCGGGGCGACATCATACGCCGCGTCAACCGCACCGACATTGGCGGCCTGCGCGACTTCGAACGCTTCATCGAAGCCAATGAAGGCCCCTACGCGCTGGTCGTGGAACGGGACGGCCAGACGGCTTACCTGGGTGTTCGCTAAGCGAAGCCCAACCAACAAAAAGGCCGCCTCCGGGGCGGCCTTTCTCGTTTTTGGGAAGAGGGTCTACTCTTCCTCTTCCTCCTCGTCCGCCTGTGCCGCATCTTCGTTGATGCAGTTCACCGCCATGTCCGTGAACGCGCGGTCGCCCTCATAGCCATCGTCCAGCAGTGCCTTGAACGTCTGCGTGCCAGTGCTGTCGCCCAACTGGTCGGCATAGGCGTTCGCCGTGCCGTAGCCCGCGAGCGCGTAATGGGTGATGCGCTGGAACTGCGCGATGGCGGCGGCGTCGCGCAGGGCTTCGTACTCATAGTCGCTGTGCAACACGTGCTTCTTGGCCTCCGTGACGAGCCCTTCCATGCCCTTGCAATGCACGCCGGACGCTTTCTCGCCGTGGGCTTCGGCCAGCTTTTCCAGCTGGGCGTTATTGTCCTCGATCATGCGGACGGACTTTTCGAACTTCTCGATCAGGGCGGGCGTGTCGAGCTTGCGCGCGAACATCCCGCACGTCTCCGCCGCCTGCTTGTTGGCGGAATGAATGTCCTTGATCTCGTGGATGTAGAGGTCTTTCAGGGAATGGGGCGTGCCGGACATGGCGTCTCTCCTTTGGTGTTGGAGAGGTGAAGCGGACAAGCGAGGCGTCCGGTTCCCCGGTCCTGTCGAAGGCGGGAATAATGTGTTCGGGGTTAATTTGGCGGATACGCCCTGTCCCCCGCCTTGAAACGCGGTCCGGGGTTTTCGATACAGGGCGCATGAAGGCTCCCGCCCTGTTCCTCGCTCTCGTCTTGCTGGCCTTGGAAGCCTCGGCACAATCCGACGTCAGAGAACTATCTGACGGAACGGTCGTCGTCCGGTCGGGCGCGATCAAGGTCCCGTCGCAAGGCACGGAGTCGCACGCGGCGACTGTCCACTGCCCAGCTGGACAGATCGAAGTCGGCATACGCAAGGTTCGCATCGGCAAGAACCGGACGACCGCGAGCCTATCCGTCCGGTCCGGTTCGCGGGAGTTGGAGGGAAACCTCCCTACCGGCTTTCAAGACAGGGTCGCCGCGTCGGTGGCGGTGGGTTTCGCACAAGGATGCAAGGCAGGCGCGCCGAGCGTTTCGGTCATCCTTTACCAGACCGGCGAAAGCGGAGCTTCGATGACGAGCGGCGGTTACGAGATCACCGCCGATCTCTCCCAGGGCCGCTACCGTGTCTCGGCATTGGGTCCGCCCTAGCGGAGCGGATAGGCGATGCGCGTGCGCACGCCGCAGGCCGGTGTGATCCGGTTGTATGCGTTGCGCGGCCCGAATGCCCAGAGGCTGACGGCGCGCTCCGCTTCCGCAGCCAGTGCGGGATCGGAACAGTCTGCAGCGACGGCATTCACGACCCAGCCATAGGCGTTCACATCGTGAACGACCTCGCACGAACCGGCTGTCACGCCGGAAACGGGGCGCATGGGAACGCGCACGAGCGGCGTTGCCATACCGTTCGCAACGCTCGCCGAGCAGTCGGCGGGGAGCGCCTTCTGCTCCGCACGGGTGAGGATGCGGTCGTCGGTTGGGGGAGGTGCGGGAGAGACGGGCGGAGCCGGAGACGTTGGCGGCACAGGCTCGGCCGGTGTTGTCGAACACCCTGCCGTCATGAGCAGAAGACCCAGCAGAAAGGCCGCGCGCGTTTGAACCCTCATGATGTCCGCCTTTTGCCGATCAAACGATTAAGCGGTTCGCCCGGCGAACGGTTCCGAACCAGATGGTCTTGGGAATTTGATTTCAGTGAACGTCAGTCGCTAAACACTCTCAAGAGGCCGGGACAAGATGAGGCCAGTGGGGATGCAATGATCAGGACACTCTTTTATCTTCTGAGCGCCTTTGTTCTGTTCACGCCCCTCTCCGCACAAACCCATGCCCCCATCCGGAAGACGACGTCATAAAAACCGGGTCCGACAATATTTTCCATAACATCACAAAGCACGGGAAAAAAGAGGACGTATATGTTAGCGAATGCAGCACCATAAAGATCACTGTCAAAAGCATCGTCAGAGAAAGCTCCGATGAAATCTACAGGGATTTCGATATCGGAATCCGCCACAATGGGCGCGACGTGAAATTCGAGGTCGAGAACGGTCGGAAGCTTCAGACCTTCTACGACATCACCTCGCAAGCTTCCTGCGTGAATGACGATTTCACGCTGACTCTCGTCGGTCATAACGACAGCAACACCGAAGATGGCGTCAGCGTTTTCCGGAAGACATTTCCGCTCGGTTTATCTGATCGATAACGCAAATGGCAGGCACTCAAACTATGAAAACCGCATCCGTAAAATATGGCTTCGCATTCATTTTATTTTTGTGCGCGCAAGACGCTTACGGGCAAAATGCGGATGATGACTTCGTTATTGCCGACCGGACGGGCGGCGTCGAGAGGCTTGCGCCTACAGCCTATTCCGAAAGCTATGTCTCGGAAGCCTTCTGCGATGCCCGCTCTTTGACAGTCGACGTGAAAAAGCTTTGGTCCAGGAACAAGGGCGTCGAGACCACGCTGTCCATATCCTCAGGGGCCAGAGAGTTTCCGGGGAGCATCCCCTCGGGCATCTTCGAAAAGCTGAACAGCTCGACCGCGGTCGAGTTCGCTGCTTACTGCGTCGGAAATTCACCGCGTATCACGCTTCTGACGCGGAATGCGGACGACACGCTGTCGGAGATCGGTGACATCCACCTCGATCCGAAGGCCGGAGCTTTCAGAATCGAGGTAAGGTAGACGCCACCAGCCTATGCGGCGTTATTCCCCCGCAATGCTTTGCAGGCTCTCCACCTCGTAGCCGCCTGCCTTCAGCGCCTTGATGCTCTCCACCGTCGCGCGGCTTGCGGCGGCCGTGGTGAAGTAGGGGATCTTCTGGTCGAGGGCGGTGCGGCGCAAGGACAGGCTATCCTTGAGCGCCTGCTTCCCGGCCGTCGTGTTGAAGACGAGCTGGATGTCGCCGTTCTTCATTTCGTCGACGATGTTCGGGCGGCCTTCATGGGCTTTCTTGACGTAGTCGACCTCCAGCCCCTGCTCGCGCAGGAACTTGGTCGTGCCACCTGTTGCGACAAGGCCGAAGCCCATCTCGGTCAGCTCGCGCGCGAGCTCCGCCATGAGCGGTTTGTGCTCGTCCTTGACGCTAATGAAGACGCGGCCCGCACTATCTCCCGCTGGCGGCAGGGTCACGCCGCCGCCGAGCTGGCTCTTGGCGAAGGCGCCGCCGAAACTGTCGGCCAGACCCATCACTTCGCCGGTGGAGCGCATTTCCGGGCC
>CAYULR010000183.1:184-5729 GCA_964445685.1 uncultured Algimonas sp. | reverse complement strand
CCGCGCAGACGCAACAAGGCTTCGAAATGGTGTAGGGCGTGGCCGTCCGCGTGGACGATGGGCTGGAAAGCGAGAGACAGCACGTCGCCCGCCACCGCGTCGTCCACGCTGGGCAGGTCGGTGCGGGCGGGCTTGGGCGCGGCCTTGCCGTCCAGCGCCCGGAGCGCCTCGTCGACCGTGGTGAGCGACGCGCGGGTCACGTCGAGTTCGAGCGCCAGCGGTCCTGCCTCCGTTTCGCACGGTTCGGTGGAGACGGCGGCGCGCAGGCGCAGGCCGAGCGTGTCTGGATCGGAATTCAGGGTCGCGGCGGCGAAGTCGGGACCGTCCTGCCGCGGGGCGATGTCGGGCACTCTGAGCGCGCTTTGCAGGCGCTTGGCAGCCTCCCCGAGGAGTTGTCCACGGACAGCGGGACCGAAGCTTTTCGTGAGGTCGTCGAGGTTGCGGATGCGCAGGCGCAGAAGGTGGGCGGGAATGCCGATGCGCTCGCTCAGGCCCGCCAGTTGCGCGCCCATCTCTTCGAGGGTGACGCGGTTCGGCAAGCGGGTGAGCGGATCGTGGCGCAAACGCCAGGCCGTCTGCGCCTCGCCGCTGCGGTCGAGCAGCACCCCGCGCACCAGCGTCGCGCGACCATCCGCGCTGGCGGTGCAGACCGCGATCTCCCGGACAGGCCAGGCTGCGCCCTCAGAATTCAGCGTGTAATCCAGCGTCAGCTTCGATCCGACCTCCGTCAGGCCGGCATAGGCGGCATCGCGGGTCGCGGCGTCGTCGATGGACAGGCGCGCGGTCCAGCCGGCTGCGCCCGTGTCCAGGTCATCAGCCCCGTCCAGTCCGAGGCGCTGCGCCAGCATAGCCCGGTCCGCAAAGTCGAGATGACCGTCCTCGCCCGTTTCGAACGCGTACCCGCCTGCAAGGGCGAGCGCGTCGGCGTAGAGGCTGGGGTCGCTCATGGCTGGCTCAGTCCGCGTAGGCGGCGTCGATGCCGAAGTCGCGGCGTGCGGCGGCGATGGTGACCATGAAGCCCGCGACGACGTCCAGCAACGCCATCGTTCCGATCAGGAAGAAGACGGACGTGGCGAAAGCAGGCATGAGCAGGAACTGCACCAGGCACAGGATGAACAGCACCAACGAAAAGGCGTGATTCATCACGGCGGCGCGGCCCGTGCTGGTCGATTTGATGAGTTCGAAGAAGAGACAGACGAGCGCCAGCACTGTTAGCGCGTGGCCCGGCGTGATGGACCAGACGACGCCGCTGGACATGGGGACGGACAGGAAGTCCGTGTCCAGCCGGACGCGCATCTCGTCCATGGTCGAGAAGGCTTGGCCCGACAGGGCGATCAGATTGTAGATGACGACGGGAATGGTCATCAGCGGAAAGACGGACAAGACGCCCATGGCGGCCTCGCGAGCGAAACGGGGTTAATCGGACGTTACACTGTGCCGAACGGGGTTAAGGGCGCGTAAAGGTCGAGGCCCCGCGTCCACCGCGTCCGACCCGCCCTCCCCGCGCCTCACCGTAGCGTGACCTTGCGCCCGCTTGACTCCGCGCGCCCGGCTTGCGACCCGCTCCACACCCACGCGGACAAGCCCATCCTGGCTCGCTGTTATGAGGAGACACGACACGTGCTCACCCTTCTTTCCCCTGCCAAAAAACTCAACATGGACGCCTATACGGGCGGCCTCACCGTCACGCAGCCGCGCCTGCTGGATGATACGCGCTCGCTCGCCGCGACCGCCAAGGACCAGACGCTCGGCGACCTGAAACGCCTGATGCATCTGTCCGACAATCTCGCAAAGCTGAACGTCGACCGGTTCCAGCGTTTCGACGCGGACGGCCGGGCCGAGGGCATGAAGCCCGCGGGCCTCGCCTTCGACGGCGACGTCTATTGGGGCCTGGAGGCGAAGAGCCTCTCGGATGACGAGCTGACCTTCGCGCAGGACCGCGTACGCATCCTGTCGGGCCTGTACGGCCTTCTGCGGCCCATGGACGAAATCCAGCCCTACCGCCTGGAAATGGGCACCCGGATGAGCAACGAGCGCGGCGCGAACCTCTATGATTTCTGGGGCACGCGCATCGCCGACCAGTTGCGTGGCGATCTGGACGGGCATGACGATCCGGTCGTCCTGAACCTCGCATCGAACGAATATTTCAAGGCGGTCGGGCCGAAGACGTTCGACGTCCCGGTCATCAGCGTGAAGTTCCTGGAGGAAAAGGACGGCAAGGCGCGTCCGGTCCAGTACTACACCAAGTTCGGGCGCGGTATGTTCGCGCGCTGGGTCGTGCAGAACCGCATCGACCGCGCGGCGGACCTGAAGGACTTCGATGCGGGCGGATACAAACTCTCGCCTGAGCGTTCATCCGACACGGAGCTTGTCTTCGAAAGGCCCCAGCCGCCCAAAAAGAAGTAGGTTCCTGTGAAGCTCGCGTCCCTCGATTTCGTCCAACGCAAAGTCGAGTCGCCGCTCCGTTTCCGCCCGCGCGAGTATGCGCAGATCGCCGCGCGGGTCTTCGTCCAGATCAACAAGGACAATGTGCCCGTCGTCGCGGCGGGCGTGGCGTTCTTCGCCCTGCTCTCGCTCTTCCCGCTCATCTCCGCCTCGCTGTCGATCTACGGCTACTTCGCGGATCTGACCGACATTCAGGGCATGGCAAACTTCCTGCGGCCGCTCATGCCGGAAAGCGCCTGGGTGATCATCAGCGACCAAATCGCCTCGGTCGTCAGCGCGCCGGGGGAAGAACTCTCCCTGCGCATTCTCGTGTCCCTGCTCTTCGCCTTCTACACGGCGGGCGCGGGCATCCGGGCGATCCTGCGCGCCATGAACGTGGCGTATGGCGAGGATGAGAAACGCTCGATCCCGCTCTTCTACCTGACGGCCTTCCTGATGACGCTGGGCCTGTTTTCCTTCGTCTACATCGCTTTCATGGTCATCATCGGCGTCCCGGCGGCGCTGGCCTTCCTGAACCTGAAAGAGACGGCGGAGCTGCTGTCCGGCGCGCTGCCGTGGCTGCTGCTGCTGACGGTCTTCATGGGCGGCGCCTTTGTCGTCTACCGGTTCGGCCCGTCACGCAGACCGCCGCGCAAACGGTGGGTCGTGCCGGGCGTGCTGTTCACCACGGTGACGTGGCTGGCGATCAGCTGGGGCTTCGGCTTTTTCGTGCGGAACTTCGGCACGTACGAGGCGACCTATGGCGGCATCTCTGCCGTCATCGTTCTGCTGCTGTGGTTCTGGCTGACGGCCATGACGGTCATCATCGGCGCGGAGTTGAACGCGGAGATGGAGCGCCAGACCCTGGCGGACACGACGCGCGGTCCGGAACGCCCCATCGGGACGCGCCATGCGCGCATGGCGGACTTCCTGACGCTGGCCATGCGCCGCCTCTTCCCGGAACGCTTCCCCCATGCCGAAGCGCCGGAAGCCATGTTGGCCCCCGTTGATCCGACCGCCCCCGACGCGCCCGCCGAAGACATCACGATCAAAGATACCGAGACCGTGAAGGCCGCAGCCGACCGCTAGGCAACAGACTCCTCAGGCGACGGGCGCGATCAGCTCCGCCCCGCTCGACCGGGCATTGCCGACCGCGCGGCCCACTTCCCAGAAGATCAGGTCGTCGGCGTCCTTCTGCGTCTCGATCACCATGTCCGCATTCGCCTCCGGATCGAGCCAATCGTCCCAATATTCTTCCGGCAGTCGCACGGGCATGCGGTGATGGAGCTGCTGCAGCGGCCCTTCGGAATCGGTCGTCAGGATCGTGCAGGACAGAAGCTCCACGCCCTCATCCACGCGCCAGCGGTCCCACAGTCCCGCAAAGGCGAATATCTTGTCGCCCTCTTCCGGCTTTATGCACCAGGGGATCTTCCCGCCCTGCTCGCCCGTCCATTCGAACCAGTGCGTGGCGGGGATGAGCGCGCGCCTGCGTTTCCACGGCGTGCGGAAGGACGCCTTCGTCGCCGCCGTCTCCGAGCGCGCATTGAAGAGCGGGCCGTATTTGGACTCGGACGGGCTGTCCTTGCTCCAATGCGGGTGCAGACCCCAGCGCATCGGCACGATCTTGCGCTGCTTGTTGCCGTCGAAAGCGAGGACCGGAACTGTGCGCGTTGGCGGGATGTTATAGTCGGGCTGCCACGCCCACGCCCCATCACTGCCATCTTGCGCATCGAAGCGCGACACGATTTCGCTCAAGTGAGCGTCGAGAACGTAGCGGCCGCACATGCATGCGGCGCTACCATAGGATAGGGTTATGGCAATGACCGCCGATATCAAAGACGACAGAACCGATTGCGTGGGCGTGATCTGCCTGCGCGGCGACGAAGTGTTGCTGATCCGGCGCGGACAGGCCCCGCGCAAGGGCGATTGGTCCCTGCCCGGCGGGCGCATCGAACCGGGCGAGAGCGAAGAGGCCGCTGCCCTGCGCGAGCTGGCTGAAGAGACCGGCGTCAGCGCGACGCTCGGCCCCAAGGTCGCGACCATCGATGCGGACTTCGAGGGCTTCCGCTACCGCCTGCATGACTATGTCGCCGTGTGGACGGGCGGGACTCCGCGCGGCGCGGACGATGCGCTGGAGGCGCGCTTCTTCGCCCTGTCGGACATTGCCGCGCTCGGCATGTGGGACAAGACCGAAGCCGTCATCCGCGACGCGCATGCGCGTGTTTCGCGCGCGTGAAATCGCCTCTCGCCCTTCCGCAAAAGACAAGCTAGCTTGGGACCATGCGCGCCTTGCTCGCCATATTGCTGCTGTTCCTGCCCGTCCCGGCCCACGCCCAGGCGACGGCGGAGGAAGCCCGCGCCGCGCGCGACGCCGCCGAACGGCGCGTGGAAGCCGACATGGTCAAGATGACCAGCCTGGTCGAAGCCCTCGCCCGCACGCTGGGCCAGATGCACTATCTGCGCACGCTATGCTTCGGCGAAACCGACCAGCAATGGCGCGACTACATGGCCAACATGATGGATGTGGAGGCGCGCTACGACTCGCGCAAACAGTCCGACATGATCCAGGCCTTCAACGCCGGATACT
This sequence comes from uncultured Algimonas sp., assembly GCA_964445685.1. GTDB lineage: Bacteria > Pseudomonadota > Alphaproteobacteria > Caulobacterales > Maricaulaceae > Litorimonas. Next base: position 718 of record CAYULR010000183.1, on the reverse strand, counting down.
ATCAGGAACAGCAACGCCACACGGTCTGCGACAACAGCGTCAGCGCCGACGTCGCCGCCCTGGCCGAAAACGGCCGCTCCGTCGCGCGGATGCTGGGCGACCCCTACCGGGAGACGGAATGATGCTTGGCCGCGTGATCGGATCCATCGTCGTCATGGCCGCACTGGCCGCCTGCCAGAAAGCGCTAACCCAAACGCAGCACCGTCCCCTGCCGACGCTCACAGGAACCGAATGGGGATTTGCAAACAGCAACGTCGACCAGTTCGTGGCCTTCCGCAGCAACGGAGAAGTCAACGGCTCCGGCGGATGCAACAACTTCTTCGGCAGCTTCACGCAGAACGGACGCCTCATGACGTTCGGCCCGCTCGCGAGCACGCGGCGCGCCTGTCCTGAGCCGCTGATGAGCGCGGAGCGGCGGTTCCTGGGACTGTTGCAGGAGACGCGCGCCGTGGAAGCGACATGGCGGGAGATGACGCTGTTCGGGGACGATGGGCGCGTGCTGGCCGTGATGCAGCGTCGGGATTGGGATTGAAT
>CAYULR010000183.1:0-174 GCA_964445685.1 uncultured Algimonas sp. | reverse complement strand
GGGGGGGGGGGCGGGGGGGGGGGGGGGGCCCCCGGCCCCCCCCCACGGCGGGGGGGGGGGGGGCCGGACGCTATCGCATGTGGACAGACGCTAGCGTTCTAGCTGTCCGAACCGTCTAGCACCCCCCACCGACCTCGCTGCGCTCGGCCACCTCCCCCTGCTCGGGGGAGGGAT
>CAYULR010000182.1:0-5759 GCA_964445685.1 uncultured Algimonas sp. | reverse complement strand
CTGTCCAAGCTGCAGACCAAGCTCGACGAGGCCAAGGCCAAGCACAAGGCGCTGTCCATGCGCACCAGTGTCGCCAAGAGCCAGGTGAAGATGCGCTCCAAGATCGTGGACACGCGCGTCGACGACGCCCTGTCCCGCTACGAGCGGATGGAGCGCAAGGTCGACGAGCTGGAAGCCCATGTCGAGGCGTTCGATCTCGGCGAAGGCGAAAGCCTGGAGAGCCAGTTCGCGGCCCTGGAGTCCGACGACGAGCTGGAAGACGAACTGGCCGCGCTGAAGGCTCGCATGAGCAAGCCCAAAGCCGCCAACAAGTCCGAAAAGCCCTCCAAGAAGGCGAGCTAGCCCGGTCGATCTCAATCGGCCTCGATAGAAGGCCGAACACAGAACCGCGGCCGGGGGCTCTTCCGCCCCCGGCCTTCCCCAAGACCGGGGCGGAACGACGGACGACCTCCCGTTCCCCCGGACGCACCGACCGCAAGAAACGCTAGACGAAAAGAGAGACACACATGCTTAGACCCGAAGTCCTGGTCTTCATGATTCCCATTGTCGCCATCGTGATGGGAATCGCATCTTCGATGCTGAAGACCCATTACGAGCACAAGGAGCGCATGGGCGGAGGCGGGACGCCGGAAAACGGCACCCACCGCGCAGAGCTCGAACAGATGTCGCGCATCGCCGACATCCTCGACCAGCGCGTGAAGGTGCTGGAAAACATCCTCGACGACGAAATCCCGAACTGGAGGGAGAAATAATGACCCGCAGATATCGTGACGAAGACGACCGCATGATGCGGGACGCCAACTGGGACGGAAGCGACGACGGCTACGATTACGGCTACGACTATTCGCGCCGCCCCCCGCTGCGCCGCAACAAGATCGACGGCATGCTGGGCGGCGTCTGCGCCGGGTTCGGCGACTGGGTCGGAATGGACCACGGATTGGTGCGCCTGCTCTTCGTGCTCAGCGTCATCTTCCTCGGCTTCCCGGTCTTCCTGTACTTCCTCGCCTGGCTGTTCATTTCCAAGGACAACCGCGCGCCCTACATCCGCGAACGCCGCGAACAGCGCCGCGCCCAGCGCAAGGCCCACCGCAAGGGCCGGAGCCCGGGCCAGGGCGGCCGCGCGGAGCCCGTCTTCGCCGACGCGCCGAGCTACTCGGATGTGCGCAGCAAGTTCCGCTCCCTCGAAGAGCGCCTGCAGGACCTGGAGCGCTCCGTGACCTCGCGCGAATGGAAACTGCGCCGCGATTTCCGCGACCTGGAAAGCTAGGTCCACACCCGACCCCCACCGGGAGGTGTCCCCCACCTCCCGGACCCCCATCGAGACGACACACAATAATCTGGGAGAGAGATCATGAACATCGTCGCCACAATCATTCTCGGCGGAACGTTTGCCGCCCTGTCCGGCGGCAGCGCCCCGAGCCCCGCCCCCCTCAACCCGTTCGACGGCCTGTCCATAAGCGCCGCCGGCATGGATCTGGAGCTGTCCGGCGACGGCTTCGAAGCCTCCGCCGTGGAAACGACCGACTTCCGCATCGAACTGCGCCTGAAGTCCGGCACGCCGATCCGGGTGCGCCTGTAATGCGCGCCGCGACATCCCTTCTGGCGACGGCGCTCCTGCTCGGCGCGTCCGTCCCGGCCTTCGCCGCCGACATCACCATCCGCGACTTTGCAGGCCGCATCACACTCGTCGAAGGCACGGACGGCGTGAGCGTCGACCAGGTCGGGCGCTACCCGGCCGACTTCAGCAGCAACCGCGACAGCATCGTCGTCGATGGCGGCCTGTCCTCCAAGCAGCGCGACAAGGCCTGCCGGGGTGAGTCGGGTCTGGTCGTGCGCATCAATGGCCGCGACCGCGTTCCGGACAAACGCCTGCGGGACTATCCCGCCCTGACGATCGCCGTGCCGCAGGGCTCGACCCTGACGGTCAGGGACAGCACCATCCGCTTCCTGTCCGAGGTCGATCTGTCGACCGCCGACATCGACATGGGCGGCTGTTTCGACATCCGTCTGGCCAATGTGGACGATCTGCGCCTGGACAAGTCCGGCTCCGGCGACGTCGAGGCCGACAATGTCGGGACGTTCGACATCAGCAAGTCGGGTTCGGGCGATATCTACGCTCAGGAGGTCGGCACCTTCGTGCTGGAACAGAGCGGCTCGGGCGACATCAGCCTGGACCGGGTCAGCCAGTCCGCCCGGATCGACAAATCCGGCTCCGGCGATATCGAGATCGACGAGGCCTTCGGCAATCTCACCGTCAACAAGTCGGGCTCCGGCGATGTGGAAGTGTCGGGCGGGGAGCTGCGCGACGTCGTCATCGGCAATAGCGGCTCCGGCGACGTGGACATCGAAGCGCCCATGGAGAACGCCCGCGTCAACGCGTCCGGCTCCGGCGACATCTACCTGGAGGCCGTGTCGGGCCTGCTCGACCAGACCGTGTCCGGCTCGGCCGAACTCGAACGCGGAGACGATTAGGGCAGTCGGCTAACCCGCGCCGCCATGGCCCGCGACAGCGGGCCGGGCTCTCCCAGATAGAGGCTCGCCAAGGCCTCGCCCAGCAGCGGCGCGAAGACGAAACCCCGCGATCCCAGACCGGACAGGACCCAGATCTCCTGTCCGGTTTTTTCGTGGCTGAATGTCAGCAGCCGCGGTAGCGTGTCGGGCGCGTTGACCCGGACGCTGGCCCGGAACGGCTCGGCCCCGCCGCCGACCGGAAGGCCCCGCTCCACCGCCTGCGCCAGGTTTCGGGCATCATCCTGCGGGCGCAAGGCGAAGACGTCCTCGCCGTGGTCGGTGATCCGGTCATGCGTGACGCCCAGAAGCGTGCGATCTCCGACCGGCGCGGCGTAGCCACCGTAGGTGACGGGCGCATCGGGGCCTGCCCCGGTCCAGCTGAGTTGCCCGCGCGCGAAGCGAAAGCCCGCTTCCGGCAGGAAGTGCCGCACGCCGTAGCCGCCCGCCAGGATGACGGGGCCTTCTATGTCCGACAGTGCCTCGATGCGTTGCGCTGTGACGGATGCGCCCCGCAGCAGTCCGGCCTTCGCGGCTTCCGTGTCGATCAGCAAGGATGTGGGCAGGTCCAGGCCCGCATCGTCCACGCTCATATGACCCGGGCCCAGCGGCTCCTGCGCGGCGAGCTTGGCAAAGCGGACGGCTTCCGCCTCCGTCTTGAACAGGTGGCGAACCCCCTCATGCAGCACGGCGTCCCGGTAGGCGTCGCGCGCATAGAGAAAGGCCGACAGGAAGAACCGCGCCGCCGGGCCGTCCTGCAGATCGAAGCGCGGCTTCACGAACGCCGCCCCGTTGGAGGACGCCGCCGGGTGGTTCGGGTCCAACAGAACGCGCGGGGACAGGCCGCGCCGCGCGAACGCGGCCGCGATGCTGGCTCCGCCGATCCCTGCGCCGATGATTGTGGGAGGCACGGGCTTGATAGATTGCGTGGTGGGCGTGCCTTTATATCGGGCTTCCAATCGCTGGCGCTTGCGGCCGAAGCCTGGCTTGCGCTCCACCTCGAACCCGACATCCGTTAGCGCCCGCCGAACCGCGCCCGCGACCGTGAAGCTCGCCAGGCGTGCGCCGGGCGCGGACAGGCGGGCGATCTGCGCCATGATCTGCGGCGACCACATGTCTGGGTTCTTGGCGGGCGAGAACCCGTCGAGGAACCAGGCGTCCGCCTGCATGCCGAGCGCGTCCAGCGCCGCGTCCGCCGTGTCGTGAACAAGGGTGAGCGTGACGTCGCCGAAATGCCTTCGGTGCATCCCACGCACGGGACCGGGCCAGCTTCGCAGCAACGGCGCGGCGAACTCCGCCAGCTCCGGAAAATGCGCCAGCGCGCGGGCGAGGTCGTCGCGCTCGAACGGGTAGCCCTCGACGGAGACGAAGTGCAGGCGCGACCCGGGCGCGCGGTGGGCGGCGTCCGCTTGCCACGCCTGCCAAGTGGCGAGGAAATTCAGCCCGGATCCGAAGCCCATCTCCCCGACCGTGAAGACCTCGCGCGCCCGCCAGCCCTCTGGCAGTCCGCAGCCTTCTAGGAAGACCGCGCGCGTTTCCTCCAGGCCGCCATCGGTCGAGAAATAGATGTCGCCGAAATCCGAGGCCGCCGGCGTGCCGGGCCGCGAGAAGTCGAGTGCGGGCGCGGGCGTCCGGGTGAGGGGACGGTTCATGGCGGGATCGAGGAGGCGGGATCGCGGCGCGGAGTCGTGGGAGCCGGGTCTAGATCTGGCCCACGATCCGGGCGTAGAGCGTCTGCTCCACATAGCCGTCGGCGGGCAGGCCGTTGTCACGCTGCCAGGCGCGGATGGCCGCGCGCGTGGCCGGACCGATCAGTCCGTCCACGCCCTTCGTGTCGTAGCCTTGCGCGTTGAGCGCGCGTTGTAACGCCTCTTTCTGGGGTTTGTTCAGCCCCTTGTCGCCGTCCGGCCAGCTCGCGCGGATCAGCGGTTCTCCCTCCAGCGCGGCGCCGAGGCTCGCAATGCCCATGACATAGGCGCTGGCCGGGTTGTAGCGCATCAGCACGCCGAAATTTTCGAACGCCAGCAGCTTCGGCCCGCGGTGACCGGCCGGGGCCAGCAGGCGCGCTTCCAGCGCCATGGCGGGCTGCGACCAGTCCATGCCGTTGGCAGGGCGCACACCCATCGCGGCCCATTCGGCGACAGGGCGTTTGGCCCCTTCCACGACGGAATAGTCGAACTGGGACGGCACGCCGACTTCGGTCGCGACCGGAACGCCGGGCGTCCAGCCGGAGCGCGACAGGTAGTTGGCCGCGCTGCCCAGCGCGTCGCCTTCATTGGTCCAGAGATCCATGTTGCCATCTCCGTCGAAATCCACGGCGTAGTCGCGGAAGGTCGTCGGAATGAACTGCGTCATGCCCATCGCGCCCGCCCATGCGCCGCGCAGCTGCTCGGGCCGGACGCGGCCATCGCGCACCAGCTCCAACGCAGCGAAGATCTGCTGCTCCGCCCAATCCCGGCGGCGGCCATCATAGGCCAGCGTCGTCAGCGTGGTGAACAGGTCGAAATCGCCCATGATGCGGCCGTAGCTGGTCTCCAGGCCCCAAATGCCCGCCAGGATGCTGGCGGGCACGCCGAAGCGCGCTTCTACGGCGGCAAGCGTGTCAGCATGTTCCGCCATCTCCGCGCGGCCCCGCTCGATGCGCGCCGTGGAGGCGGCGTTGCGGATATAGTCCCAGACGGGCTTGGTGAATTCAGGCTGGTTGGCGTCGCGCTGCAGCGTGCGTTCGTAATAGTCGGCCCGGCCGATGGTGCGCGCGACGAGGTCGGGCGCGAAGCCGCGCGCCACGGCGCGGTCCGACAGGCGGCGCTTGTAGTCGTCGAAGGACGGTTTGATCTCTGCGGCCTGGGCGGTGCGCACGACTTCGGTGGCGGACGCCTGCGGCACGGACGCGGAAGCACAGGCCGCCAGCGCGACGGTGGACAGGAGAAGGGACGGTAGAAAACGCATGGCCCGGGACTACCAGCCCGGCCCGGCCCGCGATAGGGTGCGCACATGACGTTTCAGCCAGACTTGGTTCTGGGACAAAGAAGGGGTTCTGGGACAAAGAAGGGTTTGGGACTGAACGGGCGAGGCCCGACGCAGCCACGTGGATTGACTTCGCCCGGCTCCCTCCATATATGCCCGCTTCGCGCCCCGTCCGGGGCTCATCCGAACACGCTTGCAAAAGCACACCCTTTACGAGGACCTGACGCCATGAAAGTCCGCAGCTCGCTGAAATCGCTCAAGAACCGTCACCGCGACTGCCAGGT
>CAYULR010000181.1:0-5792 GCA_964445685.1 uncultured Algimonas sp. | reverse complement strand
TTCGGCGTGTTTGAAATGCGCGACACTGGACTGGCCGAAGTGCTGAACCCGTCGGCGCTGTTCTTGGTTGGGCGCGGCGACGCGTCCGAAGGCTCCGCCGTCTTCGCGGGCCTGGAGGGCTCCCGCCCAGTTCTGACCGAAATCCAAGCGCTGGTCGCCCCGGCCGCTTTCGGCACGCCGCGCCGGGCCGTGGTCGGCTGGGACTCGGGACGGTTGGCCATGGTGCTGGCCGTGCTGGAAGCGCGGTGCGGGCTGAGTTTCGCGGGCAAGGATGTCTATCTGAACGTGGCGGGCGGCCTTCGCATCAACGAACCGGCGGCTGACCTCGCCGTGGCGGCGGCGATTGCGTCGTCCGCCTTCGACATCTCCCTGCCATCGGACATGGTCGTGTTCGGCGAGATCAGCCTGTCGGGCGAAGTGCGCCCGGTCAGCCGGTCGGATGCGCGCCTGAAGGAATCGGCCAAGCTGGGGTTCGAGCGCGCCATTGCCGCGCCGTTGAAGAAACGCGACGGCCGCAATGACAATGCTGCCCTGCCCGTTATCCCCATCCGCTCTTTGCGCGACCTCGTCAGGCGTGTAGAGGCTGCCGCAGAGCGCGGACCGGATACGCCGGAGAGCTGGGCCGCATAACCTCCCTCGCTCCGGCTGCGGGGACCCTATGCCAATTGCCCTCATGCCAATTGCATCGCCGAGCGCCCTCACCTCGCAAGCCATCTCCTTCGGGTCGTTCACCTTCAACGGGTTCGACACGGCCGTTCTTGTCCTGCTGCTGATTTCCGGCCTCTACGCGTTTGCGCGCGGCTTCCTGCGCGAAGTCGTTTCCATCGCGGCGCTGATCGTTTCCGGGGCGGCGACGCTGTTCCTGTTCGGGCGCTTCCGCTTTGCGGTGCGGGACATGATTTCCCCGCCGGAGCTGGCCGATGGCGTCCTGCTGCTGGGCTCCGGCCTGCTGAGCTACATCCTGGCGGCCATGGTGCTATCCAAGGTGGTGAAGACGATCGGCGGGGAGAAACCCGGCTTCATCGACCGGCTGCTCGGCGCGGCCTTCGGGATCGCGCGCGGTCTCCTGATCGCGGCGCTGTTCGTCATGTTCTGGTCGGCAGACTACCGCGCGTCACTAGAGGCACAGGAATTCCGGGACTATATCGCGGACAATCCCGACAGCTTCCCGCCCGACGTGATCGACCGCATGCCGGAATCGATGCGCGACCAGCTGGAAGCCGACCCGGACGATCTGCCGGACTTGTTCGAGGACTCCACCTTCTATCCGGTCCTGACACGCATTGGTGATGTTATCCGGGCCTTGCCTTTCGCCGACATGCGCTCATATGCGCAGCGCATCAAGGACGGCGACCTGGACACGATCGCCGAGGAGCTCCGCCAATGACCTCTCCCCTCAACCCCGCCACCTGCGAAATCGATCCGGATGAGGACCGTATCCGCGAGGAATGCGGCGTCTTCGGCGTCTTCGGCATAGAGAATGCGGCGAGCTTCACCGCGCTCGGCCTGCACGCGCTGCAGCACCGGGGCCAGGAAGCCTGCGGCATCGCCACGACGGACGGAAAGCTCTTCCATACGGAACGCCATCTCGGCCTGGTCGGGGACAGCTTCACCGGGGACGACCCGTCGGACCGCCTGCCCGGCCACGTCGCCATCGGCCATGTGCGCTACTCCACGGCAGGCCAGACCGTGCTGCGCAACGTCCAGCCGCTCTACTCCGAACTGCATAGCGGCGGCTTCGCGCTGGCCCATAACGGCCACATCACCAACGCCTACACGCTCAAGGACGCGCTGGTGGAGAAAGGCGCGCTGTTCCAGTCCACCTCGGACACGGAAGTCGTCATCCACCTCATCGCACGCTCCAAGGGGCAGGAGTTCACGGACCGGTTCGTCTCCGCCATGCGCCAGATCGACGGCGGCTTTGCCTTCGTGGGCATGACCAAAGACCTGCTGGTCGGCGCGCGGGACCGGTTCGGCATCCGCCCGCTGCTCATCGGCCGCTTGAATGATCACTATGTGCTGGCGTCCGAGACCTGCGCCTTCGACATGGTCGGCGCGCAGTTCATCCGCGAGGTCGAGCCCGGCGAAGTCGTCGTGATCAACGCCGACGGCATCCGCAGTTTCCAAGCCTTCCCGAACGCCGAGAAGCGCCCTTGCATCTTCGAATTCGTCTACTTCGCCCGTCCCGATTCCATCGTCGGCGGCAAGAGCGTCTACGAAGTCCGCAAGCGCATGGGCCAGCGCCTGGCCGAGGAAACGCCCGCCGACGTCGACGTCATCATCCCCGTCCCGGACAGCGGCGTCCCGGCCGCGCTGGGCTATTCGCAACAGACGGGCATTCCGTTCGAACTCGGCATCATCCGCAACCACTATGTCGGCCGGACCTTCATCCAGCCCACGCAAGGCATGCGCGACATGGGCGTGCGCCTGAAGCACAGCGCCAACCGCGCGATGATCGAGGGCAAGCGCGTGCTGCTGGTGGACGATTCCATCGTGCGGGGTACGACCTCGACCAAGATCGTGCGCATGATCAAGGCGGCGGGCGCCAAGGAAGTCCACTTCCGCTCCGCCTCCCCGCCCATCAAATACCCCGACCATTACGGCATCGACATGCCGTCCAAAGACAAGCTGATCGCGGCGAACTACTCGCTCGAAGAGATGACCCACATGCTGGAGGTCGACAGCCTCGGCTTCCTGTCCATCGAAGGGCTCTATTGGGCGATGGGCGAGGAGTATCGCGACGAGGACGCGCCGCGCTACACGGACCACTGCTTCACGGGCTGCTACCCCACGCCGCTGATCGACCGCGACCGGGAGCGCAACGGCGGCGGCAAGCAGCTGTCGTTGCTGGTGGAAGTGGCTTAAGCCTCACCCCTTCGCTCATCCTCGCGAAGGCGGGGATCCAGCGGATCACCACCTAGATGTCAAAGCAGAGCTGGATTCCCGCGTTCGCGGGAATGAGCGTAGATTTTAGATAGATACTGTTATGACCCAACCCCTCGACGGCCGCATCACTCTCGTCACCGGCGCGTCCCGCGGCATCGGCTACGCCGCCGCCAAGGCGCTCGCGGCGGCCGGCAGCCACATCATCGCGCTCGCCCGGACGCAAGGCGGGCTGGAAGCGCTTGACGACGAGATCAAGGAAGCGGGCGGCACGTGCTCGCTCGTCCCGATGGACCTGCGCGAGGCGGACAATATCGACCGGCTCGGCGGCTTGCTGAACGAACGTTATGGCCGTCTCGACGGGTTGTTCTGCAATGCGGGCGTGCTGGGCGACATCACGCCCGCCAACCACGTCACGCCCAAGGACTGGATGCAGATCCTGGACGTGAACATGACCGCGCCCTACCGGCTGATCCGCTCGCTCGACCCGTTGCTGCGCGAAAGCGATGCAGGCCGCGCCGTCTTCGTCACCTCGTCTGTCGCGCGCGCGCCGCGCGCCTATTGGGGAGCCTACGCGGCGTCCAAGGCGGGCATGGAAGTCTTCGTGCGCAGCTGGGCGGAAGAGATCGAACAGATCACCAACATTCGCGCCAACCTGCTGAACCCTGGCGGGACGGACACGCAGATGCGCGCCAAGGCCGTGCCCGGCGAGGACCGCAGCACCCTGCCCAAGCCGTCTGATCTTGCCCCGCTGATCGTGGAGATGCTGTCGCCGGACTACACCGCGCACAACACGCTGGTCGGTTTCCGCGACTGGGCGGGAATTGAATAGGCGACCGTCTTGCTGTTAGGCTCTCCCGCAGGAGGACCTGACATGAAACGACTACTCGCCACGGGCGCAAGCCTGATCGCCCTCGGGCTTATCGCAGGCTGCGCCACGGTGGACACCGCACCAGCAACAGCCGCCGCGACTGCGGAGGTCCCGCGCTATTCCGCCGAGAGCTTCTTCGCCACCACCAGCTTCGGCCTGTCCAGCGGCGAAGGCCACACGTTCGGCCCGACCAGCGGCGATCTTTTGATCCTGTCGGACGAGACGGGCGTATTCAACGCCTACCGCCTCGACCCGGTGTCGGGCGAGAAGAGCGCGCTGACAAATTCCGCGACAGACGCCGTGCGCCCTCTCAGCTGGTTCCCCGAAGACGAGCGCATGCTCTACACGAGCGACCAGGGCGGGAACGAACTCGACCACATCTATGTGCGAGAGCTGGACGGCAGCGTCCGCGACCTCACGCCCGGCGACGCGGTGAAAGCCAGCTTCGGCGGCTGGGCCGATGGCGGCGCGAGCTTCTACGTCATGACCAATGAACGCGACGGCAAGTCGTTCGACGTTTACCGCTACCAGACCGACGGCTATTCGCGCTCGCTCGTCTACCAGAACGATGGCTACCAGGTGGACGCGGTCAGCAGCGACGGACGCTACATCGCCCTGACAAAGAACCGCACGTCCGCGGACTCCGACGTATTCGTCGTCGACCGTTTCTCCGCCAGCCTGGAGCCACAACTGATCACGGAGCACGAGGGCAACATCGCTCACTCCGCCTACGGCTTCTCGGCGGACAACCGCTCGCTCTACTACGCCACGAACGAAGGCGGGGAGTTCACCCGCGCGGTGCGCCATGAGCTGGCCAGCGGCGGGAAATCAGACGCGTTCGCCGCCGATTGGGACGTCAGCTATCACGGCGAGTCCCCGTCCGGGCGCTACGCCATCTCCGTCATCAACGAAGACGCGGCGTCCAAGCTCGAGATCCGCGACCGCACCACCGGACAGCTCGTCGGCTACACCGACCAGGCCGTGGGCCAGGTCCGCAATGTGCGCTTCAACGCGGACGAAACCCAGTTCGCCTACCTGCTCAGCGGCGACCGCTCCCCGTCCGATATCCACGTCGCCGACATCGCGACCGGGCAGCAGATCCGCCTGACCGCCGCGCTCAACCCCGATATCGACGCAGACATGCTTGTGGACGGCAAGGTCACGCGCTTTGCCAGCTATGACGGGCTGGAGGTGCCGGGCATCCTCTACCGTCCGAAAATGGCCAGTGCGGCGACGCCCGCGCCCGCCGTCGTCTGGGTCCATGGCGGCCCCGGTGGGCAGAGCCGACTGGGCTACAACCCCGCCATCCAGCACCTCGTGAACCATGGCTACGCCGTCTACGCGATCAACAACCGGGGCAGCTCGGGCTACGGCAAGACTTTCTTCCACCTGGACGACAAGAAGCACGGCGATGTCGACCTGAAGGACGTGGTCGCATCGGAAGCCTGGCTGGGCGGCATGGACTGGATCGACGAAGGCCGCATCGCGGTCATGGGCGGCTCCTACGGTGGCTACATGACGGCGGCGGCACTGGCCTTCCACCCGGACGTGTTCGACGCCGGCGTGAATATTTTCGGCGTCACGAACTGGGTCCGCACGCTGGAGTCCATCCCGCCCTGGTGGGAGTCGTTCCGCGAGGCGCTCTATGACGAGATGGGAGATCCGGCGACCGATGCGGAACGCCACCGCGCCATCTCACCGCTCTTCCACGCCGGGAACATCACCAAGCCGATGCTGGTCGTCCAGGGCGCGAACGACCCGCGCGTCTTGCAGGTCGAGAGCGACGAGCTCGTCGACGCCGTCCGGGCGAACGGCGTGCCGGTGGAATATGTGCTCTTCCCCGATGAAGGTCACGGGTTCCGCAAGCGCGAGAACCGGATCACGGCGTCGAACGCGTACGTGGAGTTCCTGGACGAGCACTTGCGGTAGGGCCCGCAACCCTTCCCCCGAGCAGGGGGAGGATGACAGACGTCATACTTGCAACCGTCCCCGGCATTTATTGCCGGGGCCTCTGGCTTGGCTTGAGCCACGCTTGGAC
>CAYULR010000180.1:5335-5800 GCA_964445685.1 uncultured Algimonas sp. | reverse complement strand
TGCCGGACCCTTCCGTGCCGGTCCTGTCGTCAATGATGGTCAGCGCGCTCTTCTATTTCGCGGGCTGGTTCGTCTGGTCGTTGCTTCGGACTCTCATGCCTAGCGATCAGCTGATTCTCGCGCCAGAAGGGCTGAGCGCGCGCCTTTTCGGGTTCACGGTGGTGCGGAGCTGGCAGAACGTGGAAAACTTCCGCGTGGAGCTTCTGCACGACGAATCCGTCGTCATGTGCGACGTGCTTCAGGCGAATGGTTGGCTCGACCGCTTTCTGATGGGTCTGAGCGACGGAAAAGCCGTGGTTCCGCACATTTACGAGGGTGTGGCGCACGAGGAAATGGCCCATGGGCTGCGCCTCATGAAGGCCGAATATGGATAAGCGCATTTTTACGCACTTTTCGCGTTGACGCCTCCCAACCTCTCCCCTATCTGCCCGCTCACGCTATTAAGCGGGTGTAGCTCAGTTGGTT
>CAYULR010000180.1:2946-5325 GCA_964445685.1 uncultured Algimonas sp. | reverse complement strand
CGCCATTTTGTTGGCGTTTTTGACATCTCGATAGTGATTGAATGACCGCCTCCCGGGGCGGTTTTTTCATGGCTCGGCGTCGCAACTGCAATCGCACTGCCGATGCGACGTGCCGTCCCCTTGGCATAATCCGCTCTCCCGCTAACAGACTCCCCAATTATGACCTTGCAAAAGGGTCGCGACAGATGGGGTAGTGACGATGCGTCAATGGATTGTAGCGGCTGCGACAGCGGCTTTGGTCGCCGGATGTGCGGATGCGGGAACGGACCGGGAGGCCGCGACCGACGCGACGGCGGAACGCTCCTCGCCCCGGCCTTTCATGGCGGCGGTCAACACGGCCCGCATCGTGGAAAGCTCCGCCGACAGCGAATGGCTGTCCTATGGCGGGACCTATGACGAACAGCGCCACTCCACCCTCACGCAGATCAACCGCGACACGGTTTCGGACCTCGGCGTGGCCTGGACGTACGATCTGGCGACGAACCGCGGCGTCGAATCCACCCCCATCGTCGTGGACGGCGTCATGTACGTCACCTCGGCCTGGTCCATCGTCTACGCGCTCGACGCGGTGACGGGCGAGGAGCTGTGGGTGCACGAACCGGATGTGGACCGCTCCATGGCAGTCAAGGCTTGCTGCGATGTCGTGAACCGGGGCGTCGCGGTCTATGACGGCAAGATCTATGTCGGCGTCATCGATGGCCGCCTGCAGGCGCTGGACGCCATGACGGGCAAGCTCGTCTGGGAAACCGTCACGGTGGACCAGAGTAAGCCCTACACGATTACCGGCGCGCCGCGCGTCGTGGACGGTAAGGTGCTGATCGGCAATGGCGGGGCGGAACTCGGCGTCCGGGGCTACATCTCCGCCTATGATGCGGAGACCGGCGACAAGGTCTGGCGCTTCTACACCGTGCCCAATGCGGACAAGCAGCCGGACGGCGAGGTCTCCGACGCGGCGTTCGAACAGATCGGCAATGTCAGCTGGGGCGACACGGGCGCATGGAAGACGGATGGCGGCGGCGGAACCGTCTGGGACTCCATCGTCTATGACGAAGTCAACGACACGGTCCTCTTCGGCGTCGGCAATGGCAGCCCGTGGAACTGGGAACGCCGCGACCCGTCCGGTCTCGACAACCTCTTCCTGTCCTCCATCGTCGCGGTCGATGCCGATACGGGCGAGTACCGCTGGCATTTCCAGACGACGCCCGGCGACACGTGGGACTACACGGCCACGCAGACCATCATCCTCGCCGACCTGCCATTGGGCGAAAACGGCGCCTCCCGCCGCGTCGCGATGCAGGCGCCGAAGAACGGCTTCTTCTACGTGATCGACGCGGAAGACGGCGAGTTCATCCACGCCAAGAATTTCGTGCCGCAGAACTGGGCCGAAGGCTTGGACGAAAATGGCCGACCCATCGTGCTGACCGAAGCGCGCGACCAGAACACGCCGCACCTGCAGACGCCGGGCCCGCTCGGCGCGCATAACTGGCACCCCATGGCGTTCAGCCCGGACACGGGCCTGGCCTACATCCCCGCGCAGGAACTGCCGCAGGCCTATGTGGTCGATCCGCTGGCGGAAAGCGCGCCGGTGAAGTGGAATACGGGTGTCGACTTCTCGGCAGGTGTTCCGCAGGAATTCACGCCCGCCATCCGCGCCATGGTGCGCCCGACCCTGAAAGGCCGTCTCGTGGCCTGGGACCCGGTCGCGAACGAAGAACGCTGGGCGTATGAGCACAACAATGCCTGGAACGGCGGCGTGCTCTCCACGGCGGGCGGTCTCGTCTTCCAAGGGCAGCTCGAAGGCACGTTTGCGGCGTTCGACGCGTCCACGGGCGAGAAAGTCTGGGACGCGGACGTGAAGTCCGGCGCGGCTTCTGGACCCGGCACCTACATGATCGACGGCGAACAATATGTCACCATCACGACGGGTTGGGGCTCGGCCTACGGCCTGACGGTCGGTTTCGCCTATGACAAGCTGGCTGGCCCGAAGCTCGGCAAGCTCGTTACCTTCAAGCTCGGCGCGGACGGCGAAGTGCCCTTCACCGAAGCCCCGCGTGTGGATCGCACGCCCAAGGCGGCCCGCTTCGGCGACGAAGAGACGTTGAAGGCGGGTCTCGTCCACTATGCCCGCAACTGCGCCGTCTGCCACGGCCCGTTCGCGCAGAGCTCCGGCGTTCTGCCGGATCTGCGCTGGTCGGAGATCACGGGCGACGATGAAGCCTGGTACAATGTGGTCCATGACGGCGCGCTGGCCGGGAACGGCATGGTCGCCTTCAACGATGTGCTGGACGCTGAGCAGATGGAAGCTATTCGCGCCTACGTCCTGCAACAGGCCCATGCCAGCACGATGGACGGCGCGGCCGGAAACTGACGGGCCAGGAG
>CAYULR010000180.1:0-2936 GCA_964445685.1 uncultured Algimonas sp. | reverse complement strand
GCCTCGGTCTGCGCAGGACCAAGTCGTGCTGCCGGGCGGGGTGAGGGTGGACCGCGACGCGCCGACCCTGCCCAGGGACGCGCAAGGCAATGTCCTGGAGGACGACGAAGCCCTGATGCGCGCGATCCTGTCAGATCCGCAGGCCAGGCAAGCCGTCGAAGAGTCCATGCGCATGATGGAGTCCGAAGAGGTCCAGGACGAAATCCAAAGGGGCGAGCGTTACGAAGAGATGAGCTTGCAAGAGCTCACGCGGGAGACGGAAAGACGCCTCGGCGCATCCGAAGGCTCCATGTCGCAGCTCCAGGATGAAACCCGGACGTTGCTGGAAGCGCATGACGCGCCCGGACGCGAGGCCGAGCGGGCCGGGGCCGAGCTGTCCATGGAGGCGGTTATGGCCGAGATGGACGCGCTGAACGCCGACATCGAAGCGGCCGCCGAAGCCGCCATGCAGAGCGGACGCGATATCCCCGCCGAAGACCAGGCCCGTTTCGAAGCGCGCGCCGCAGACCTCGAAAAGCGCATGACGGCCGCCCTCGAGCGAATGGCCCAATAGGACGGCATTTCCTGGAACGCCCGCTTCTGCGGAGCAAATCTGTGCAATTGCTGCCAATCCTCTCTATAGGGCGCGGATGACCCCCGCCTCCGACACGCAAGTGGCTGCGCCCTACGAGATTTCCGTCGCGCCGATGATGGACTGGACGGACCGGCATTGCCGGGTTTTCCACCGCCAGCTGTCGCGCCGCGTACGGCTTTATACGGAGATGGTTGTCGCGGACGCGGTGATCCACGGGCCCGGCGACAGGCTGCTCGGCTTCAACGATGTGGAACATCCGGTCGCGTTGCAGCTGGGCGGATCGGATCCGGACAAGCTGCGCGAGGCCAGCCGGATCGGCGCGGGGTACGGCTATGACGAAATCAACCTGAATGTCGGTTGCCCGTCCGACCGGGTGCAATCCGGCCGCTTCGGCGCGTGTCTGATGGCGGAGCCGGAGCTGGTCGCCGACTGCTTCAAGGCGATGCGCGACGGCGCGGGCGGGACGGGCGTGACGGTCAAGTGCCGCCTCGGGATCGACGATCAGGACCTGTCCCAGACGCTCCCACACTTCATCGACACAGTGGCGACGGCGGGCTGCGATGTCTTCATCGTCCACGCGCGCAAGGCTTGGTTGCAAGGGCTCTCGCCTAAGGAAAACCGGACCGTCCCGCCGATCGACTATGCACTGGTATCCGCGATGAAGGCCCGCTTTCCCGGACTGCGGATCATGGTCAACGGCCAGATCGAGACGGTCGCCCAGGGGCTGGACGTCGCGGACGGGTTGGACGGCTTCATGATGGGCCGCGCCGCCTACAATGATCCGTGGAGCTTGACGGAGGTCGATCCGGCCTACGGCGAACCGCGTGCCGCGACGGACCGCTTCGCCGTGGCGCAGACGATGATCCATTATCTCGAAGGCGTGCAGGAGACGGACCGCACGGCCAAGGCGCTCGTCCGGCACATGATGGGGCTGTTCGCGGGGCAGCCCGGCGCACGGTCCTGGCGGCGGAGCCTGTCCGAAGGGCTGGCGGCCAAGCATCTGCCGTCCGACATTCTCGCCTCCGGCCTCACGGTCATGGAGCAGGGGCAGGCGGCTTGAGCGAGCTTCTGCCGCTGGTCGGGTTGCTGCTCGCAGTGGGCGGCGTGGCGGGGCTATCGGCCGGGCTGTTCGGGATCGGTGGCGGCGCGGTCATGGTGCCCGCGCTCTTCTTCGCCTTCACCTCGCTCGGCGTCGCGCCGGAGGTGGTCATGCACTGCGCCGTTGCGACCAGCGCGTCGGTCATCATCGTCAACGGCTTCCGGTCGGTTCGCGGCCACCTGGCGCGCGACAGCGTCGATATGGATCTGCTCTGGCCCAGGGCGGTCTGGCGGTCCTACGCGCTCTGGATCGGCGTGGGGTCGTTCATCGGCGCGTGGTGGCTCGCGCCGAAGCTGGCGTCCGACACGCTGACGCTGATCTTCGCCGCCGTGGCGAGTATTGTCGCTCTGCAGTTCATTCTCGGGCGACCGGATTTCACCGTGCGGCAAACCGTGCCCGGCGGCGTTGCACCGCCCGTCGTCGGCGGGAGCGTCGGCGCGCTCTCCGCGATCATGGGCATTGGCGGCGGGTCGATCAGCGTGCCCTTGCTGACGCTGTGCGGCGTGCCGGTTCACCGTGCGGTCGGCACGGCGGCGGGATTCGGTCTTGCCATTGCGGTGCCGGCGACATTGGGATTCGTGCTGTCGGGCTGGGGTGTGGAGGGCCGTCCGTCCGGCTCTGTCGGCTACGTCAACCTGGTCGGGTTCGCGGTTATCGTGGCGAGCGCTTGGTTCGCCGTGCCCTTGGGAACGGCGCTGGCGCACAAGCTAGAAGCCGTGCCGCTGCGCCGCATCTTCGGGATCGCGCTGGCTCTGGTCGCGCTGAACATGGCGCGCGAAGCGGGTCTGTTCTAGCGGCGCAGGATCATGCGCTCCGGGAAGACTTCGACCTTCTGCAACTCGCCCAGAAACGTCATGCCGAGCAGCGAGACGTGCAGGCCTTCCTCGATCACAAGGCCTTCCACGTTCGAAACGCGCACGCCCCCGATGGCGACGTTCTTCAGCGAGACCCGCGCGGCCATCGTCCGCCCGTTGGCGGTGTCGACGGGGACGTCGTAGCTGAGCTGGTGCGTCCGGATGCCGGACTTCCGCGCATCTTCCAGCGTCAGCGCGACCGTGGATGCGCCCGTATCGACCAGGAACTTCACGGAGCCTGAATTCACGCGCGCCTGCGTGTAGAACTGCCCGCCGGAGCGCGGGATGGTCACGACGGTCCCGGTGTTGCGTGGCGGGGCCTGGACGGGACGCGCGGCCGCAGCCGTCTGCACAGCTGTGGGCTTCAGCTCCGCTTCGTGCGGCTCCACGTTGCGCGCAAGATACATCG
>CAYULR010000179.1:0-5816 GCA_964445685.1 uncultured Algimonas sp. | reverse complement strand
TCAGCGTGACCCGCGAACGTATCCGCCAGATCGAGGCCAAGGCGCTGCGCAAGCTGAAGCATCCGAGCCGAAGCCGGAAGCTGCGGAGCTTCCTGGATCAGTAGCGAACAATCAGCCCCGCCTCGGCGGGGCTTTTTTGTGGGCTATTGAAAATGCGTACTTCATCGCGTACATACACGTCATGCAAGCCATGACCTCGACAGACTTCCGCAAGAACCTTTCAAGCGTTCTCGACCGTGTGAATGATGACTGCGAACCCGTGATCATTGTCCGGAGTGGCAAGAAGGCGTCGGTCGTAATGTCGCTCGAAGAGTACAATGCCCTCGAAGCGACGAGCCATCTTCTGTCTCCAAAGGAGAACCGGGAGCGTCTTTTGAAGTCCGTCAAAAATGCCGATGATGGCAATCTTGTCGACAAGACACACCTCTTCGAATGAAGGTCCTGTTTACGCCAGAAGGCTGGGAAGACTACACGTTCTGGCAGGAGAGGGACCGCAAGCTTGCCAAGAGACTCAATCGCATCATCAAAGACATGCGCAGAGATCCCTTTTCGGGAATAGCCAAGCCAGAAGCCTTGAAGCGCAACTATTCGGGCTTCTGGTCAAGGCGGCTCACCGACGAACACCGTATCGTCTACCGAGTGAAGGATGAAAATCTGGAGATAGTGGCGTGTCGTGGCCACTATGGAGACTAGGTCGAAAAACCTACTCCAACGCCCCCAGCACCTCCGCCGCAAACCCCGGCCCATCGAAGTAATTGCCCCGGTAATCATAGCCCCGGCGCACGATCACCACATCTTTGCTCGGCACGATGATCAGGAACTGCCCCCTGTTGCCCAACGCGGCGTATGTGTCGTTCGGCACGCTCGGATAGTCCAGATAGCGCCAGAACTGTGCGCCGTAGCCCCGGCGGCCGCCTTCGGGTTCATCCGCGCCGTTCCAGGGCTGCACCGGGGCCGGGGCGGCGACGTAGTCGGTCCAACCCTCGGCGAGGATGCGTTCGCCGTTCCACACGCCGTCATTCAGGTAGAGCAGCCCGAGCCGACCAAGGTCGCGAACGGTGGTCCAGACCTGGCTGGACAGCACGAAATCGCCGTCCCAATCCGTTTCCAGCATCGTGTCGTGCATTCCGATCTTATGCAGCAGCGCCGTGAATGGGTAGGCGAGGTGCTGTTCCGCGCCGATGCGTTCGCGTAGCGCGCGCATGGCGAGCATGGTGTCGTTGTTGGCGTAGCGGAAGCGCGTGCCGGGCTTTGTGTCCAGCCCCTGCTTGGTCGCTTGCTGCGCAATGAGCGCGCCGCCGACATAGACTTCGTCCGTGCGGTTTCCGGCCGGGTCGGAGTTCAGGCCCGACGCCATGTGCAGCAGGTTTTCGACCGTGATGGCCGCGCGCGGGTCGCCGGGCTTGGACCACGCCTCCAGTCCGGCCGGTTCGTTTACGTCGATCAAACCGTCATGCACGGCGGCGCCTATGACGCTGGCGGCGATGGATTTGGCGACGGACCAGGTGCGTTGCGACGTCTGGGGCGTAAAGCCCTCGCGGTAGCGTTCGCCGACGATCTGTCCGTCCTTCAGCACAAGCACCGCACTGGTCCGGCCGTCGAATTCGCCTTCGAACGCGCGGCTGATGACGCGGTTCAGCCCTGTCTGCGTGACGCTGTCGAGCGTGGGGCTGTTGGGCCGCCAGTCGCCCATCGGCCAGAGCCGGGGCGTGTCGTCGGACGGCGCGTCGAAGGCGAGGCGGGGGAGCGTGTCTGCCATGGACGCTTTCGACCCGACGGGCAGGGCCGCGCATCCTAGATGCGGGCGGTGGGCGGAGATGCGCGGCGGCATGTCATCCGCATAGCGCACGGACACCGTTCCCTTGGCGCGGTCCACCACGGCGTCGCCGACCGTGTCGAACAGTGCCTCGTAGGTCGGATAGGTGAACTGGAGCTCGTCTTCGGCGATCTGTTCGGGCGTCTTGTCCGCGTTGAACGTGGCGGAACAGGTGAACATCGCCTTGTAGCCCGCCGCGAAGGCGAGCTCTTGCCGGGTCGGCTCCGCGTCTTGCGCGAAAGCCGCAAAGGGCAGCAGGGACGCTGCCAGAATCAAAGCCGTTGGCTTCATGAAAAACTCCCGCACGATGGACCGTACGGGAGGCTTAGGCGCGCCCACGGGGTGGGCGCAAGTATATGACGGTCCTGTGAGCGGACCTTCGAACGGACGAGGAGTTCTAGACGGGGCCGTGCTCGTCGATGTGGTCGCCGTGCAGATGATGCAGGTGACCGTCGTGCAGGAAATCCATGTGGTCGCCGTGTGGGATCATGACGTGCGCGCCGTCATCGGCGTCGTGCATGTGGTCCCCGTGATGGGCCAGGGTCACGGGCGCGTGGGCGTCCGGATTGGCTTCGGTGACGGCGATGACGTGCTCGTCCGCGTGACCCATGTGGACATGGTGTAGATGGCCGTCATGCAGGTAGTCGACATGATCGAGGTGGGCGACGGCGACATGGCCGCAATCCGCCCCGTGATCATGGTCGTGCGCCATGTGCGCGTCGCCGGAATGGCCGCCGACTGTGGCGCAGGCGGAAAGTGCGAAGGCCGCAGCGGCGGCAGCAATAAGGTTTTTCATGTTGTTCTCCCACAAACTGTTACCCGCATAACATCGAACAAGAAAACTGGCAGCTATATTTTGACAAACCTTATCAAAAGTCGAAACGCCCCACGACAGGCACGTGGTCGCTCGGTTTGACGCCGTCGCGCACGAACTTGTCGATCTCCACCTCCACCAGCCGGTCCATCGCCTGGGCGGAGCAGAGCAGGTGGTCGATGCGGATGCCCAGATTGTTCTGCCACGCGCCGCCCTGATAGTCCCAGAAGCTGTACTGCCCCTCGCGCCCGTCGAAGACTTCGAACGCATCGTACAGCCCGATGTTCTTCAGCGACCGGAAAGCGGCCAGCGTCTCCGGACGGTAGAGCGCATCGCCCCACCAGCCCTTCGGGTCGTGGCAATCGCCCGCGCGCGGAATGACGTTGTAGTCGCCCGCCAGGATCAGCGGCTCTTCATAGGCTAGCAGCTTTTGCGCGTGCGCTTTCAGCCGCGCCATCCAGTCCAGCTTGTAGCGGTACTTCTCGCTGTCCGCATTTTCGCCGACCGGGTTGCCGTTTGGCAGGTAGAGCCCGCCGACCCGTACCACGCCGCGCTTCGCCGGAATGACGGCCTCGATATAGCGCGCCTGTTCGTCCGTATCGTCGCCGGGCAGGCGGATCGTGACCTCTTCGGGCGTGATGCGGCTCAGCAGGGCGACGCCGTTATAGCTTTTCTGGCCGTGCGTGCTGACGTGGTAGCCCAGCGCCTCGATCTCCATGCGCGGGAAACCTTCGTCGACCGTCTTGATCTCCTGCAGCACCAGCACGTCCGGCTGGGCGGTCTCCAGCCATTTGGTCAGCGCGTGCATCCGCGCCTTGACCGAATTGATGTTCCACGTCGCAATCTTCATGGGGCGCGCGTCGGGATATTGTGCGCGTCTGTCAAGCGGCAGGCCTGTGGGCCATAAACGGTTGCGGCTCAGGCGCGCTCTCGCCTAAGCCGCAGGGGTGAACACCCTAGCAGAGACCTCCCGCCTCGTCGTCGTGTCGAACCGCACGGCGGTCGATCCCGAATCGCGCGCGGGTGGCCTCGCCGTGGCGATGTGGGACAGTCTGCGCGAACGCGGCGGGACCTGGATCGGCTGGTCGGGGCAGCTAAAGGATTTCCCGTCTAGCCGCCCCAAGATCGTCGAGGAAGGCCCGGTGGAGTTCGCCCTGCTGGATCTGCGCAAGGCCGACTATGACGACTATTATCTGGGCTACGCCAACGAAGTGCTCTGGCCCGTCCTGCACAACCGGCTGGACCTGGCGCAGTTCTCCAACCGGACCTACGGCGCCTACCGCCGGGTGAACCGGCAGTTCGCCGAAGCCACGATGGAACGCTGCACCGATGCGGATTTCGTCTGGGTGCAGGACTACCACTTCTTCCCGCTGGCGCGGGACCTGCGCGAGCTGGGGCGAACGGGCCGGATCGGGTTCTTCCTGCACATCCCGTTTCCCGCGCCGGATGTGTTCCGCGCCGTGCCGGACGCGCCGGACCTACTCGACGCGCTGACCCATTACGACCTGATCGGCCTGCAGACGGCGGGCGACGTTTCCAACCTGCGCCGCCTTCTGGTCGAGGACCGGGGCGCGGAGGTACTGGACGAGGAACGGGTCCGCCTGGACGGGCGCACCGTCACGCTGCGCCATTGTCCCATCGGCATGGATGTGGAGAGCTTCCGCGCGGAACGGGACAGCGACGGCGCGCGCGACGCGTCGGACCGCCTGTCGCGCTTCCTGATCGGGCGAAAGCTGATCCTCGGCGTGGACCGGATGGACTATTCCAAAGGCCTGCCAGAGCGGTTCGAGACCATGGCGCGGCTGTTCAAGCGCTTCCCCGACATTCACGGAACAGTGCAGTTCACGCAGGTCGCTCCGCCGTCGCGCTCCCGCGTGGACGAGTACAAGAACCTGCGGAAGCGCATCGACCGGCTCTGCGGGCGGATCAACGGCAACTATGCCGACCTCGACTGGATGCCGATCCGCTACCTCGCGCGCGGCTATGACCGATCCGAGCTGGCGGGCCTCTACAATATGGCGTCGGTCTGCGTGGTGACGCCGCTGCAGGACGGCATGAACCTGGTCGCGAAGGAGTTCGTCGCCGCGCAGGACGAGGCGGACCCTGGCGTGCTCGTCCTCAGCCAGTTCGCGGGCGCGGCGGAGCAGATGACCGACGCCGTCATCGTCAATCCGCACGACACGAACCGCACGGCCGAAGCCATCTACGACGCGCTGCACATGCCACTGGAAGAACGACAGCGCCGCTGGCGCGCGCTCTATGCGGGCATTTGCGCGCAGGACATCGACTGGTGGCGCAAGCGCTACTTCGCCTGAGACGTTCCCATGCCGCTCCCGACACCGCCGCCGCTGACAGCGCGCCACGCCCTGTTCCTCGACTTCGACGGAACGCTCGCCCCACTGCAGGACGATGCCGACGCCGTGCACCTGTCCAGTGCGCAGCACGCCTTGCTGGCGCGGCTTTCCGAAGCGCGCGGCGGGGCGCTCGCGCTGCTGTCGGGCCGGGATGTGCGCGATCTGGCCAAGCGTGCGCCGCCTTCCGTGCGCCGGATCGGCAATCACGGCCTCTATGCCATGGCCCCGGACCAGGCGGAGCCGCCCGAACCGCTCGCCCTGCCGCATACAATCGCGGATGCGCTCCGCACGGCGGCGGGCCGCTTCGACGGGGCCTTCCTGGAAACCAAGGGACCGGTCGGCACGGTGCATTTTCGGGCCTGCCCGGAAGCCGCGCCTGTGCTGATCGATGCGGTGCAGACAGCTGCGGCCCGAACGCCCGGCTACGTCGCCAAGGTCGGCAACGGCGTCGCGGAAGCCATCCCCGAAGGCGCGGACAAGGGCACGGCGCTGGAACGCACGCTGGCGGACACTCCGTACCGCGGACGCATTCCCGTCATGGTCGGCGACGACACGACGGATGAAGACGGGTTCGTCGCGGCGCAGCGCCTGGGCGGGTTCGGCGTGAAGGTGGGCGAGGGGAACACGGGGGCCCGGAAACGGTTGCGGGACGTGGACGCGGTGTGGGCTTGGTTGGGGCAGGGGGTGTAGCTATGCCCAACGCTGTCCCCGGCACGTGTTGCCGGGGTCTGGTCGAGAGGGCTCACAAGACGAGGCTTTTTGTGGCCGACCTCTCCCTCTTCGCTCATTCCCGCGAAGGCGGGAATCCAGGGTGAGGAAGACTCGCGAGGTG
>CAYULR010000178.1:0-5829 GCA_964445685.1 uncultured Algimonas sp. | reverse complement strand
ATATCAGTCAGGTCTTCGGTATTGTAGAACTCCAGCCGCACCGGGATGCCGAACCGGTCGCGCAGAGGCGTGGCCAGCAGCCCCGCCCGCGTCGTCGCGCCGATCAGCGTGAACGGCGATAGGTCGATCTTAATTGACCGCGCCGCCGGTCCTTCGCCGATGATAAGGTCGAGTTCGTAATCCTCCATCGCCGGATAGAGCACCTCTTCGACCACCGGGTTCAGTCGGTGGATTTCGTCGATGAAGAGAACGTCGTTCGGCTCCAGATTCGTGAGAAGCGCTGCGAGGTCGCCTGCCTTGCTGATGATCGGGCCGGACGTCGCCTTGAAATTCACGCCGAGTTCTCGCGCCACGATCTGCGACAAGGTCGTCTTGCCGAGCCCGGGAGGACCGGACAGCAGCAGATGGTCGAGCGGCGCGCCCCGGCGGCGGGCCGCTTCAACGTAGACTTTCAGGTTCGCGATGGCGGTGCGCTGCCCCCGGAAATCGGCGAAGGACAGCGGACGGAGCGCCCGGTCGCGGCTGTCCCCGACTTGGGTTTCGGAGGATGTGAGACGCTCGTCCACTTAGGACCCCAGCTTCTTCAGCGCGACCTTGACCAGGTCGTCCAGGGCCGGATCGGCGTCGAATGTGCCGTAGGCTTCCGCCACGGCGCGCAGGGCCTCGCTCTGCCCTATGCCCAGATTGGCCAGTGCGCTGACCGCATCGTTGCGCAGTCGCATGTCGGACAGGGCCTCGTTGCGCGCCGCGCCATCCCCGGCGTCCGAGCTCGGCGCGGTGAAAGCGGACGTGAAGCCACGACCCACGGGTGGCGGCTTGCCGGACAGTTCGGTGGCGATGCGCGTGGCGAGCTTCGGCCCGACACCGGACGCCCGGGCGAAAGCCGTCTTGTCTTCCAGCGCAGCCGCACTCATCACTTCGCCAGGCGTGAGGATGTCGAGGATGGCGAGCGCCGCTTTCGGCCCAACGCCTTGAACGCCCTGCAGCCGCTCGAACCAGGCGCGCTCTTCTTCGGTCGCGAAACCGTAAAGCGTAATGGACTGTTCGCGTACATGCGTCTCGATGTGCAGGCGGACGGGCTCGCCCTCCTTCATATCGCGCAGGGCCCGGACACCGCACCGCACAAGATAGCCGACACCTCCGCAATCGACGATCGCCTCGCCTGTTCCCGCCATCAGGCATGCGCCGCTGAGCATTCCGATCATGGTCGTCCTCGTCTGGGGCAAGACCCGCCCCGTGATTCCCGACCCGCTCTAGCACAGCGTCCGGGAGCGTGTGCGCTCATCTGCGGACAGACCGCAGCGGACCGGGCTTTACGTTTGATTCAGCGTGTTAGGGTTAACATGAGATATGAACGCGACACGCACAGCCATTCTGACCGTGGCAAGCAGCCTGATCCTCACGGCCTGTAGCACCGCATCCGGTGGACAGCGTTACGCCGTCGCATCAGCCTGCACTGCCTCACCCTGCGCCGCCCAACCGACCGCGGCATCGCGCTACGGTTCGGCCAGCTACAGCGCCTGCTGCGTCCCGGCCCAGCCTGCTGCGGTCATTCTCGTCCCGCAAACCCGCACCATCCACGTCGACCGCCCGGTGGAAGTCGAGGTCGAAAAGATCGTAGAAGTGGAGAAGGTGGTCGAAGTCGAGAAGATCGTCGAGGTCGAAAAACCCGTCTACATCGAGGTCCCGGCTCCGCCGCAAACCGTCATCGTCCAGAACGCTTTGCCGCCGAGGAAGTAGGCCTCTCAAGAGCGTGAGTGGTTCGCGTGGGTGATCGCGATCGCAAGTGCGTCTGCGGCGTCGCCTGCTTTTACATTCGCGCCGGGCAGCAGCAGGTTCATCATGTGCGCCACTTGCTCCTTGGTCGCCGCACCGGTTCCGACGACGGACTTCTTAACGAGACGCGCGGCATACTCCCCGACGATCAGACCGCTCTGCGTCGACGCCAGGATGCACGCCGCCCTCGCCTGCCCTAGCTTCAGTGCGCTCATGGCGTTGTCCTTCATGAAGGCTTCTTCCACGCCCGCTTCGCTAGGGTTGTGCGCGGCGATGGCGGCGGAGCATTCGACGAAGAGGAAGTCGAGCCGACTGGCCAGCGGTTCCTTGCGCGGTGGCTTGATGACACCGTGCGCGACATGTCGCGTCTTGTTGCCGGTCACGTCGATCACACCCCATCCACAGGCCACGAGAGACGGATCGAAGCCGATGATGCGGCGCGTAACGGTCATGATGCTGGCCCTGGCCCCCAATTGTCCCCACTATCCCCATAGCCCACACGCTGTGGAAATGTATAGGCCCGCGTTCTTACTTTGTTCTAAAGTCGCAAACACAGACTCATGACAGACAGCCCCTATGAACCAGCCGCTCGACATGCCTGACGACTACATCCCCGAAGACCCGATGGCGGGCATGGAGAGCTTCGACGAAGTGCTCGACACGACCCCGCACAGCATGGAGGCCGAGCAGGCTCTGCTGGGCGCGCTGCTCTACGACAATGAAATCTACCACCGCGTCAGTTCGATCGTGGAGGCGAAGCACTTCTACAACCCGCTGCACGTCAACATCTTCCGCGCCATGGCGAGCCTGATCGAGCACGGCAAGCTGGCCGATGCGATCGTGCTGAAGAACCGTTTCGCCAAGGATGACACGCTCGCCGACATTGGCGGTGTGGAGTATCTCGCCCTGTTGCTGGAGCAAGCCCCGCCCGGATCGACCGCGCCGGAATATGCGAAGCTGATCTTCGACATGGCGATGCGGCGCGAACTGATCCGCCTGTCGGACGAGATGTCCACGCTCGCCAAGGACCAGAACAGCGAGGACGACGCCACGGCGCAGATCCAGCAAGCGGAGATGCAGCTCTACAACCTGGCCGAGATCGGCGGGACGCAGACGGGCTTCGTGTCGTTCGAAGACGCGCTGATCGATTCCATTGAGGTCGCAACGGCCGCCTACCAGCGTAAGGGCCAGCTTTCCGGAATCTCCACCGGCCTGCGCGATCTGGACGCGCAGCTGGGCGGTCTGCACAAATCGGACCTGCTGATCCTCGCCGGGCGTCCGTCCATGGGGAAATCGTCCCTCGCCCTGAACATCGCTTTCCACGTAGCCAAGCAGTTCAAGCGCGAAGCGGACGAAAACGGCGTGGAGAAGACGACGGATGGCGGCGTGGTCGGCGTCTACTCGCTGGAGATGAGCTCCGAACAGCTCGCCTCGCGCCTCCTGGCCGAGCACTCGACTGTCCCCAGCCACGCCATCCGGCGCGGCGACATCTCTCCGGAGCAGTACGAGCATCTGCGCGATGCCGCCGACGAGATCAGCCACATCCCGCTGCACATTGACGATACGGGCGGCCTGTCCATCGGGGCCATGGCGGCCCGCGCGCGGCGGTTGAAGCGCATGAAGGGTCTCGACCTGATCGTGGTCGACTATCTGCAGCTCCTCACGGGCGGAGCGATGATGAAGTCCTCCACCAACCGCGTGCAGGAAGTCACCATGATCACGCAGGGTCTGAAAGCGCTCGCCAAGGAACTCAACGTTCCCGTCCTCGCCCTCGCCCAGCTCTCCCGTCAGGTCGAGCAACGGGACGACAAGCGCCCGCAACTGTCTGACCTGCGCGAATCCGGCTCCATCGAGCAGGACGCCGACGTCGTCATGTTCATCTACCGCGACGAATATTACCTCGCCCGCGAACAGCCGGACGAAGACGATCCAGAAGCCGTGATGAAATGGCAGACCAAAATGGACAATGCGATCGGCAAGGCCGAAGTCCTGATCCAGAAACAACGCCACGGCCCGATTGGTTCAGTCATGCTCAGCTTTACGCCAGAGCTCACGAAGTTCGGAAATCTGGCGCCCGATGAGGGCGGCGGGTATTCGGAATATTGATAAGGGGCCATGCCTTCAAACTCCTTCATCTCTCTGTCATCACCCGGCTACAACCGGGTGATCCAGGGTGCGGTGGTGGTGTTGAGTGATATGGCTCGCTTCGTTAGGGTCGCTGCGCGACGCTAACAAAAGAACACCTTACTCACTCGCTGCGCTCGCTCCGTGAGCTGCCCTTTTGTTGGGGTTTCGACATTGTCCCCGCCTTGGGTTGCTTCGCAAGCTGGTAACAGTGGGAGTTTGAAAAACTTTATCCACGCTCTCGATTTGCACTCTATTTTAGATCCCGTTCATCGCCACGGTACGGGGAGACGCGTAGCCCTCTTGGGGTGGTGAATGGGAGTGAGGACGAGGGACTTCGTGCGGTTGGATATGACCGCGACGGCGAAAGCCGGAGGTGTCCGGGTTAGAACTACCGACTGTGGGGCCGTGACGGCCTCACGACAGGCAAGCATCCTGGGCATCGCGACCCCCTTGCTGGACTGGGTTGGTGCCCTACGCAGCGCCCGCCCGCCCGGCGGTCCTTCGCTTTCGGTTGAAGCTGGCTGTGACCCAGCAGGCGAGTGTGCCCATGACCACGGCGGCGTGTTATCCGCGCCGCAGACCCGATAAAGGGTCGTCCCTCTCCCCAAGGTCGGGGATGCGGGATGTGGAAGGCCGCCTGCAACGTTGCGGTGGGCGTCAGCTGGAACGGCGGTCGCTGCCGATCTCCCTCGCGCGGGTCTGTCCCGTCGTAAACCTGGCTATCTTTTGTTTCGCCATCGGCGGGACGAACCCGCGCCCCGTGCCACCTTTGATGAAGGTGGCGGGAAGCTGATCAGACTTTGCCGCCGGACTGCAAGGCGGTTGGACGGAGGCGTTTGGGCAAACAACTCCCCTCTCCCTTGGGGGAGAGGTTATCTGCTTCCGGCAATGAATGGCGGGGACGGGAAACGCTCCCCCACCAACATCCGAAAACTAGACTCAAGTCATATGTCTCTCCCACACCCCTCCTCTTGACTCCCGCCCACCCCCGCGCCTAACGCGCGCTCGGGCCACCGCTCCCCACTGAGCGGCACTTCGATGGTTGTACAAAAACGCAGCCAATGGAGACATTGTGATGACTATTTCCCGCCCGGCCACCAAGCCGGTCGATCCGCGTTTTTCTGCGGGTCCTACGCGCAAACGTCCCGGATGGACGCTAGACGCTCTCTCTGACGCGGCACTCGGCCGCTCTCACCGATCAGCCCTCGGCAAAGCCAAGCTGAAAGAGGTCATCGACCTCACACGTGAGGTTTTGCAGGTTCCTGACGATTACCGGATCGGCATTGTGCCCGCGTCTGACACGGGCGCGGTGGAAATGGCCATGTGGACGATGCTCGGCCCTAAACCCGTCATCGTCGCAGCGTGGGAGAATTTCGGTCAGGCTTGGGTCGTCGATGCGGACAAGCAGTTACCGCTGGACGATCTAACACTCCTCACCGCCGATTATGGCAAGCTTCCCGATTTTTCTGCCTATGACGGATCACAAGACCTCGTCTTCACGGCCAATGGCACGACCTCCGGCGTGAAAATCGCCGACTATGGCTTCATCCCGACAGACCGCGAGGGCGTCACGATCTGCGATGCCACCAGCGCCGTCTATGCGCAGGATTTGCCGTGGGAGAAGCTCGATGTGGTGACCTATTCTTGGCAGAAAGTCATGGGCGGCGAGGCTGCGCATGGCATGCTGATTTTATCGCGTGGAGCGGTCGAACTGCTGGAAAGCTACAATCCACCCTGGCCGCTGCCGAAGATCTTCCGCCTGACGAAAGGCGGGAAGTTGATCGAAGGTATTTTCGAAGGCGCGACGATCAATACGCCGTCCCTGCTCTGCGCCGAGGACCATCTCGACGCGCTGAACTGGGTGAAGGCCAATGACGGCCTGCAGGGCATGCATGACCGCGCGGATCGCAACGCGCAGACTATTTG
>CAYULR010000177.1:0-5843 GCA_964445685.1 uncultured Algimonas sp. | reverse complement strand
CAGCGAATATGCGCGCATGGAGGACTACTTCAACGCCTACCGCGTCGACCCCGAAGACCTCGCCCGCGTGCCCGTGCCGGTCGACATCATCACGGCGCGCGACGACGGCATGATCCCGGAACGCGACATCCGCCGCCTGCGCCTGTCTCCGGGCTCCCGCATGATCGTGCACGACCATGGGGGGCATAACGGTTTCTTCCAGTCGCTGATGGGTCCGACCTGGTATGACGAGCACATTGCGCGAATCGTGTTTGCGCAGGGCGCGGAATAGGGCAGGAACGCGCCATGCGCGCTCTCATCCTCATTCCCGTCCTGATCCTCGCCGCCGCGATGATCCTGTCCTTGCTCAGCCGACGGGGAGCGCCGTCCGGCCTGGTGGATGGCCGCCTCGCGCCGCTCGCCTCCAAGCCGAACGGCGTCAGCTCCGAAGCGGGCACGTCCGAGGCGAAACGGGTCGACCCGCTGTCTACGGACAAGGCCGGGCTGCTGGCCGCCATTCGGGCGACGGGCGGCACGGTGCAGGCGGACGAGGCGGACTACGTCGCGGCCACCTACACGACGCCGCTCATGCGCTATGTCGACGATGTGGAGTTCCGCCGCGACGGCGATCTCTGGCATGTCCGCTCGGCCTCCCGCGTCGGTCATTCCGACATGGGGGCGAACCGCAAACGCATCGACGCGGTGCGCGCGGCGCTGGGCTGACCACGATCTTCCAAGACTTAACGCCAGTTATCAACTCACGTCCCGGTCTTTAAAAACCGGCAAGGGTGGCATCATCGTATGCAATAGGCCGATTGGAAGGACCGACCCATGCCAGAACAACATCTCACCAAGAAAACCGTGGACCATGAGCGCGTCAAAGGCCTCGTGCGCGAACTGCTCGAAGCGCTGGGCGAGGACCCGGACCGCGAAGGCCTGCTGGAAACGCCGCGCCGCATCGCCAACTTCTGGCGCGACTTCATCGAATACGATCCCGGCAAGCTGGACACGGTCTTCTCGTCTGTCCGCCACGACCAGATGGTCGCCGTGACGGGCATGCGCGTCTGGTCCATGTGCGAACACCACATGCTGCCCTTCTGGTGCGACGTGTCGGTCGCCTACATCGCCGAGGACAAGGTGCTGGGCCTGTCCAAGTTCGCCCGCATCGCGCACAAGAACGCCCACGCCCTGTCCCTGCAGGAAAAACTGGTCGCGGACATCGCATCCGACCTGAAGGGCTTTCTGGATACGGAAAACGTCGCCGTCATCGCCAAGGGCGAGCACCTCTGCATGACCATGCGCGGCATCCGCACCCCGCACCGCATGATCTCCTCCGTGCTCGACGGCCAGTTCCGCGACCCCAACACGCGCGCGGAATTCCTCAGCCTGGTGAACGCGGCGGAGAACCCGCGCAGCAGCTAAGCGGAGCGGTCTGGCCTGTCTTGAGGCCCGACCGCCGATAGGCTAGCGCGCTCATCGAACCTTTTCGCCGGAGCGCGCCATGCCGACCCTCGTCCTCGTCCGTCACGGGCAGTCCACCTGGAACCAGGAAAACCGCTTCACCGGATGGGTGGATGTCGGCCTGACAGAGCAGGGCGTGGCGGAGGCGACCAAGGCGGGCGAGCTGCTCGCCGCCGAAGACATCCGCTTCGACCTCGCCTTCACCTCGTTCCAGAAACGCGCGATCAAGACGCTCTGGCTGACGCTGGAGGGCATCGACCAGATGTACATCCCTGAGACCAAGGCATGGCAGCTCAACGAGCGGCACTACGGCGCGCTGTCCGGGCTGAACAAGCAGGAGACGCGCGACAAGCACGGCGACGAGCAGGTCCACATCTGGCGCCGCAGCTTCGACGTACCCCCGCCGCAGATCGAAGCGGACCATGAATACCACCCGTCGCAGGACCCCAAATACGCCGCCTACGACCCGGCCATCCTGCCGGGCGGCGAAAGCCTGAAGATGACGACGGAGCGCGTGCTGCCCTACTTCAACGCCCAGATCCGCCCCGCGCTCGATGCCGGAGCCAACGTCATCATCAGCGCCCACGGCAACTCCCTGCGCGCGCTGCTGAAGGACCTGTTCGACGTCGCCGACGACGACATTCCGGGCTTCGAATTCCCCACGGGCAACCCGCTGCTTCTGGATTTGGGCGACGGGCAGAAAGTGCGGAGCGCGCGCTATCTGGACGAGGCGCGGGCGAAGGAATTGCCAGGGTTTTAACGGATTGCAGCCTACTGCATATGGTAGGTTAAAAACGCAGCACCGTCTGAATTTGCCAGTCGTAAGTCTGAGTAGCGATGCGCGGCTTTGGCGGCGTATCGTCAGAGGTCGTGGGCGCCGTCCTGCTCGCGGCCTCGTTGGGAGGCTTGACGCGTCTCCGATTGGCCGTCCGGTGGACGGACAATAGCGGCAAGCCGTGGAGCGAAGCGGAACGGATGCGTCCGACAGGATGCATGGGGCGGTTGGGTTTCGTAGCGATGTATAAAACTGCGCTGCCGCGCACGGCGCTGGAGTCGTGGCGCGATTTTTCAGGATAGTAGCGGGAACCCAATGGGATTGAGCTGTGGCGTCTTGCGCTTTGCGCAAGTCCGTTCGCTGGCGCTCACGGCGCTTCGCTATTTTTAATTATCAATCAAAAATTTCCGGCGGAGCCGGAACCGCTTTCGCGCCCAGTCAGGGCGGGATTCGAACCCGCGATAGAGTTGCCCCTATACCGGATTTCGAATCCGGCGCTTTCAACCACTCAGCCACCTGACCTTGGGCGCGATGCCGTTCCGGCTGCGTCTGGCGCAGGCGTCGTTGACGCAGGGAACGGGGCGCGCTCTAACGGTCGTCCGCCGGAATGGCAACGGGCCAGTGCGGGGCGAAGGGGCGAAAAGTGCAGTCATCGACAGAGTTGGGGCCGACGCTGGAAACGGAGCGGCTGATTTTGCGGCCCATCGACATGGAGGCCGACTTCCAGGGGTTCAGCGAGACCTTCGCCGACGCGCAGACCATGCGCTATCTCGGCGGCAACACGAAAACGCCCGCGCAGACCTGGCGGTCCATGGCGACCTTTCTGGGCCACCACCTCGTGCGCGGCTATTCCTTCATGTCCGTGATCGAGAAGTCGAGCGGTGCGTGGGTCGGCGAGGTCGGGCCGTGGTTTCCCGAAGGCTGGCCGGACCGCGAAGTCGGCTGGACACTGCACCCGGACCACCGGGGCAAGGGCTATGCGCGCGAAGCGGGCCGTGCGGCGCTCGACTATGTGCGCGACGTGTTGGGCTGGTCGTCCGTGATCCACGTGATCGAGGAGGGCAATGCCGGCTCCGAACGGGTGGCGGAGGCGTTGGGCTCGACGCGGCTGAGGACCATCACGGAAATCCCAGGCTATGCCGAAGGGGTCTTCAACATCTATGGCCAGGACTTCTAAGCCCTGAATGGGCTAGGGCAGCCAGCCCGCTTCCCGCACGCGTTTCGCGCCCGCGCGGCTGACCGGGACCTCGGTGCCGTCATGCAGGCGCAGCACGATCCGTCCGCCCGTGCGCGAAACGTCCGCCACGCCCCCTTCTGCCACCCACCAGGAGCGGTGCGGGCTGAGGCCTTCCACCGGTCGGGCGAGGTCGGGCACGTCGGCGAGGCGAAGCAGCATCAGGTGGTCGCCCGCACTGGTGCGCACCCGGGCATAGTGGTCCTCCGACGACACGGCGTAGAGCGTCGCGTCGCGCAGAGACATGGGCAGCCGGTCCATCAGCGGCGGACGGGTTGGGATGCCGGGGCGGCCGTCCGCCCTGTCGCGGTTCAGGGCGACCAACATGCCGACCGTGGTGATGACGGCGGAGATCACCCAGATGTAGAAGAGCGACACCGCCACCATGGACCAGGGGGCGACCTTCAGGCCTAAGATGACGAAGGGGGCGACGGCCGCCGTCGCGCCCAGTGATTGAAGCCCGCCGGTGAGCCAGACCGACAAGGGCCGGCGCGCCCATCGGTCCAGCGCCCATTTGACGGTCCAGGCCCCGATACCGCCAGCCAGGGTGAGGCCGATCCAGAAGACCGCGCGCAAGGGCAAACCCGTTGCATCCGTTCCGAGCGGCGCCAGAACGCTCAGCACCGCACCCGCCAGAAGCGGTACGGCGAGGTTGGACGCATGGCGGGGTCTGGATCGGGCCGTCATTCGCGCTTCGTGACTGGCAGACGCCCGGTTTTCAAGTCGATTGGCGAAGCGGAGGAGGGGGTTCGTGCAGACGGCGTGGTCCGTCCCGGCCGCGTCTGCTCAAGGGGTTGGGTCACACCGCGCCGAAAGGATCCCGCATGTTCAACCCCGAAATCTTCCCGCAGCTTCCGCTGGCTGTGCAGATCCATATCGTGACGGCTCTGGCCGCCCTGGTCCTCGGCACCGCCATGTTCGTGCGGCGTAAGGGGACGCGCTCGCACAGGATGATCGGAAAGCTCTTCCTGGCCCTCATGCTGGCGACGGCGACGAGCGCCTATTTTATCCGCTATCTGAACGAGGGCAGCTTCTCGTGGATCCACATCTTCATTCCGGTCACCTTCTTTGCGGCGTTCGAGACGGTCTTCTACATCCGCAAGGGCAATCTGAAGGGTCACAAGCGCGCCGTGACGGGCCTGTTCTTCGGCGCGTTGCTGATCCCTGGCATAGTGTCCTTCCTGCCGGGGCGGACCATGTGGATGATATTCTTCAGCTAGGGCGGGGCCTGCCCGGCTTCGCGGTTGCGGGGAGGGCGCGGGCCGTTATAACGCGCGCCAACGCTCCCATTCCCCTCAACGTAAAGCGACACCCATGAACATCCATGAATATCAGGGCAAACAGGTTCTCAAGGAGATCGGCGCGCCCGTCTCCCCCGGCATCGCCATCTTCGACGCAAGCGAAGCCAAGGCAGCGGCCGAAAAGCTGGGCGGACCGCTCTGGGTCGTGAAATCGCAGATCCACGCCGGTGGCCGAGGCAAGGGCAAGTTCGTCGAGGACAAAGCCGGAGAGCAGGGCGGCGTGCGCCTCGCCAAGTCGGTCGACGAAGTGGTCAAGTTCGCCGAGCAGATGTTGGGCTCCACCCTCGTGACGGAACAGACCTCGGATGAGGGCAAGGTCGTCAACCGCCTCTACATCGAGCACGGCTCCGACATCGAGACCGAGCTCTATATCTCCATCATCATCAACCGCGACACGTCGCGCGTGTCGTTCATCGCCTCCACGGAAGGCGGCATGGACATCGAAGCGGTCGCCCACGACACGCCGGAAAAAGTCATCAACTTCGACGTGGACCCGGCAACGGGCTTCCAGCCGCACCATGGCCGCACGCTGGCCAAGGCGCTGGGTCTGGAAGGTAAGCTCGCCAAGCAGGCGGGCAAGCTCGGCAAGACGCTCTATGACGGCTTCCTTGCCAAGGACATGGCGATGCTGGAAATCAACCCGCTCATCGTGAACGGCGACGGCAACCTGCACTGCTTGGACGCCAAGATCAGCTTTGACGAAAATGCGCTCTTCCGCCACCCCGACGTGGTCGAGATGAAGGATGAGACCGAGTCTGATCCCAAGGAAGTCGAAGCCCAGAAATACGACCTGTCCTACGTGGCGCTGGACGGGAACATCGGCTGCATGGTGAACGGCGCAGGCCTCGCCATGTCCACCATGGACATCATCAAGCTCTACGGCGCGGAGCCTGCCAACTTCCTCGACGTGGGCGGCGGCGCGACCAAAGAGAACATCGTTGCGGCGTTCAAGATCCTGACCGCCGACGACAAGGTCGAAGGCATCCTGATCAACATCTTCGGCGGCATCATGAAGTGCGATATCATCGCCCAAGGCGCGGTCGATGCGGTCAAGGAAGTCGGCCTGCAAGTTCCGCTGGTTGTACGCCTGGAG
>CAYULR010000176.1:3506-5845 GCA_964445685.1 uncultured Algimonas sp. | reverse complement strand
AGCGCTTCGCGCTTGCAGATATGCTGGATCCCCGCCTGCGCGGGGATGAGCGAAGAGCATTCCTCGGAGGTCTTGAGCCGTCCCCGGCAGTTACTGCCGGGGCCTCCGGCTTGTCTTGCAAACGGCAGGTTCAGTCAGCGTGGGGCCAATCAGGATGGAGGCCCCGGTAATGAATGCCGGGGACAAGAGCTTCGTACGCCCCCGTTCACATTTCGCTCAAATCCCCCGCGAGCCTCTTGCCCGAACCCGTCCCCCGGCCCAAACGCGCGGCATGCAGCTCTACGACTACCTTCCGTCCGGCAACAGCTACAAGGTCCGCTGGGTCCTGGCGCATCTCGGCATTCACTACCGTCACATGCCGATCGACATCCATAAAGGCGAGACCCAGACGGAGGAGTTTCTGGCCTTCAACCCGGCGGGGCAAATCCCTGTCCTGCGGCTGGATGATGGCCGGACGCTGGCGGAAAGCAACGCCATCATCCGCTACCTCGCGGATGGGGCCGACCTCGTCCCGTCCGATCCCTACGACCATGCCCGCATGTTGCAGTGGCAGTTCTGGGAGCAGTACCGGCACGAGCCCGCCATCGCGGTCGCGCGTTTCATCATGAACTACGCACCGGACAGCCGCGCCAACGAACTGGCCGCGCTGATGCCCAAGGGCGACGCGGCGCTGGCGGTCATGGACGCGCATCTGGCCAAGCAGGACTGGTTCGTGGGCGGGACCTGCACGCTCGCCGATGTCAGGCTCTATGCCTACACCCACGTGGCCGGGGAGGGCGGGTTCACCCTGTCCGACTACCCGGCGGTCGAAGCGTGGCTGTCGCGCTTCGCGTCGCAGGATGGCCACATCCCGATCACCTTTTCGCCGAACGCATAGGGCAGGTCGGGCGTATGAGTGTCATGAAACGACTTAGACTGTCCGCGCTTCCCGCTTTCGCCGCCTTGCTGGCGGGGTGTTCCGCCGCCGGCTTGCTGAACGGTCTCACGCCTTCGGGCAGTTTCGACCGGGACAAGGACGTCGCCTACGGTCCGGCGGAGCGCCAAGTGCTCGACATCTACCGCGCCAGCGAACCTCGCGCGGACGCGCCCGTCATCGTCTTCGTTCACGGCGGCAGCTGGTCGAGCGGCGACAAGTCGATCTACAAATTCGTGGCGGAAGGCTTCACCAAGGACGGCTTCGACGTGGTTGTCCCGAACTACCGCCTCTATCCCGAAGCCGTCTATCCCGACATGATCGTGGATGCGGGGCTGGCCGTGAAGTCGGCCGAGGCCGCTTTCCCGGACCGCCCGCTCGTCCTGGTCGGTCATTCCGCTGGGGCCTACAACGTCCTGATGTCCGTCATGGCGCCGGAGATTTCCGATCTGGATGTCTGCAAGACCGTGTCCGGCGTGATCAGCCTGGCCGCGCCGACTGGGGCCTATCCGATGACGGATGCGCCGTTCACCACGATCTTTCCCGACCGGTTCCGGGGCGACGACGCGCCCATGGCGCGGATCGGCGGCGATGCGCCGCTGCCGCCCCTCATGCTGGTCAACGGGCTGAGCGACACGACCGTGGGGCCGCGCAACGCCGAAGCCCTAGCCGAAGCGATGGAAGCGCAGGGCCGCCCCGTGCGGCTGGAGCTGTATGACGGCATGAACCACATCGACCCGGTGCGCCGCCTGTCGCGC
The DNA here is from genome assembly GCA_964445685.1 of uncultured Algimonas sp. GTDB lineage: Bacteria > Pseudomonadota > Alphaproteobacteria > Caulobacterales > Maricaulaceae > Litorimonas. The sequence continues at coordinate 4,174 of CAYULR010000176.1, read as the reverse complement.
CATTTCGACGGCGGCAGCCCGCTGAAGCAGGACATGCTCGACTTCATCGGCACGCTCCCGGACGGGCCGGACTATTGCGCCCGCTAGGGGCGGCGGTCCTCGGCATAGCGGCCACATTGGGCGCGTGTGCCGCGGATGTGCCGTCCGACCAGGTTTGTCGGAGCGTCAGCTTCGAGGATGTACCGCACATCGTCTGCCGGGTCGCCCGCGACGCGGATATCCGCCTGCACTTGCGCGACGGAGGCGGAGCCCCGCTCGCCAATTTCGATAGGCTGACGGAGGCGGTGGGGGACGCCCCGGTCATGGCGGTGAATGGCGGCATGTACCACGCGGACCGCTCACCTGTCGGGCTGTACGTGGAAGACGGCGAAGGCATCGCGCCCATCGTCGTCGGGCCGGGACCCGGCAATTTCGGCCTGGTCCCGAACGGGGTTTTCTGGAGCGACGGCGAAGAGGTCCATGTCACGGAAACGGTCGCGTTCGAAGCGCTGGACACGGAGCCTGTCTTCGCCACGCAGTCCGGCCCCATGCTGGTCATCGACGGGGCGCTGCACCCGCGGTTCAACCCGGACAGCGAAAGCCGCAAGCGCCGCAACGGCGTGGGCATAGCAGGCGACGATGTCGTCTTCGCCATCAGTGACGCGCCCGTGACGTTCCACCATTTTGCG
>CAYULR010000176.1:2967-3496 GCA_964445685.1 uncultured Algimonas sp. | reverse complement strand
ACGAGCTGGGCGCGGACAATGCGCTCTTCCTCGACGGCTCCATCAGCCGCATCCGCGCGCCGGAGCTGGACCGGTCGGAACGCGGCGGCGACCTCGGCCCGATGATCGCGGTCATGCCCGCAAAAGCCAACTAGGCAACGCTTCCTTTTTCGCCGGGCCGCCCCTATCGGAACGGGTGTGAGCATCGAGACGACACGGTTGCGGCTGGATACGGTCCAGGCCCTGCGCGGCATCGCGGCCACGCTGGTCGTGCTTTTCCACGCGGCGGCGATCTGGCGCGAAATGAGCGGCGTCGACGCCTATCCGGGGCCTTGGGACCGGGGCTGGGCCGGGGTGGACCTGTTCTTCGTCATCAGCGGTTTCATCATGGTCTGGATCAGTGCGGACCGGCCCACAGGCGCGCAGCGGTCCGCCGCGTTCCTGCGGGACCGGGCGGTGCGCGTCTTTCCGCTCTGGTGGCTCTATTGTGCGGTGATGGCGCTCTATTTCCTCGTCAGCTACGGCCAGCCCGCCGCGCCGGGCGCGCAAA
>CAYULR010000176.1:0-2957 GCA_964445685.1 uncultured Algimonas sp. | reverse complement strand
CGCAAACGCCGGGCGGAGCGGTCGGGCATTTACTGCTGTCCATGGCGCTCTGGCCAATGGGGCAGCTGCCTGTTCTCGGCGTAGGGTGGACGCTGACGTTCGAGCTGGGCTTCTATGCATTGTTCGCTGTCTTCCTGCTTGCGCCGAAACGGCTGTGGGCTGTCTTCTTCGCCGTTTGGACCGCGCTGATCGTCTGGGCCTGGCCGTCCGGAAACAACGGCCTGCCGGAAAGCTGGATCGGCGTCTGGCTCGATCCGATCTGCCTTCAATTCGTCCTGGGCGCGGCGGCGGCGTGGATCGTCCGGCGGGTCGAGCTGGGCCGAGGGGCGGCCTGGATCTGTACGCTCATCGGCGGGGGGGCTTTTCTGGCGCTGCTGGTGGGCGGCGCGGGTATAGAGGCGTTCTGGTCCCACGCCGTCCGCACGGTGTGGTTCGGCCCGGCGGGCGCGCTCCTAGTCATAGGCGTCGTGTCGCTGGAACGGCGCGGCGCGCTGTCGATGCCGGCTTGGCTGAGAACCCTCGGCGATGCGTCCTACACGCTCTATCTCGCCCATTTCATCGGGCTCTTGGTGGTCGCGCGACTGTGCGGCGCTGTGGGCCTGTTCGACGCTCCGAGCCCTTGGGCAATGGCGGGCTTCATGGCGCTCGGCACGGCGGGGAGCCTTGTCGGATCGGTGTTCGCCTGGCGGTGGATCGAACGCCCTTTGCTGCGGCTGACGCAGCGCAAACGAACGACTGCGAAAGGATAGGTCATGATGAAGCGAATCGGATTGGGGCTGGCAGCCTTGTGGGCTTTGGGGGCTCTGGCGGCTTGCGCCACGGCTCCGGCGGAGACACCGGGCGAGGATTGGCAGATCTGGTTGGTCCGTCATGCGGAGAAGCAGTCAGGCGACGATCCGTCCCTGACGCCGCAAGGCGCGCTGCGCGCAGAAGCGCTGGCCGACCTGCTGGACGATGCGGACATTGCGCGTATCCACAGCAGTGATTTCCGCCGTACGCGGGAGACGGCGCGCCCGCTGGCCGAGCGGTTGGGCGTGGAAGTCGAGCTCTACGACCCGCGCGACCTGCCGGGCTTGGCGGCGCGGCTGCGGGCGGAGGGCGGTCGCCACCTCGTCGTCGGTCACAGCAACACGACCCCGCAACTGACCGAAGCGCTGGGCGGTGACGGCGGAACGCCGATTGTGGAAGCGACCGAGTATGACCGGCTCTACCTCGTAAGCCCGGACGGCGAGACCGTGCTGCTGCGCTACGGCGAGCGGTCCCCGCGCTAGGGAGTTGCGCGAGCGGGCCCGAACGCGCATGTAAGGCCTATCCGAGGGGCACCGAAGCGCGTCCGGCTTTGCCGGAGATTTTCGACCAACAGTCGAAAAGAGCGAAGGTGCCGCGCACGCCCGTGCGCGGCCTTTCACGTTTCGGTCGAGACGCACCCTTTGAACTTGATGCTGGTAACTTCCATTGTGGAGGGGCGGCCGGAAGGACGGATTGCGTGACGAAGACAGGGGCAGGACAGACTATTCCGACAAGTGAGCCCGATGCTCACTTGCAGTTCGTCATGACTGAATACCGTTCGCTCTGGACCTATTACATCCGGACTTTGGACGAGCGTCACAAGGTCATCGAATACTACTTCCGGTCCGTGACCATTCCGGCGTCCCTGGTGGGGTTGCTGGCCCTCTTCGCCGATGAATCCGCATCCGTCATGTTGAAGGTCGAGAGCGTCTCGCTCCCGAAGAGCATCGCGGCGATCTTCCTGATCATCTTCCTCGTCGGAGCGAGCCTCTACATCTACTATGTGCGGGAGACGTCGAATTCGAAGCGGTACTCCGCCGCGCTGGGCGACATAAGGTCGGCCATGAGGGCACGTTCCGATCTGCTGAACAAAGCCCTGACCTTGTCCGACCATGAAATCCGCACCGAGACCATCAAGTCCGAAATGCCGCTGTTCAGGGCAGGGCCGATGATCTTCATCAACTCGGCCATCGGGGCCGTGGCGGGGCTGCTCTATTTCGGCTGGTCCGACACCATCACCTTCGCCGCCGCCATCGTCCTGACGATCGCGCATCTTTCCTTTTGGGCGTCTGCCCCTAAACATACGACTCGCAAGCCACTGGAGCCCTCCGCATGAACAAGCCTCTCTCCCAGGACGACTTCAAGACGCCGACCGTGACGACTGGCCCGCTGCCTGCGTCCGAGAAGGTCTACACGGCCCCCAAGGCGGACCCGAGCCTGCGGGTGCCGCACCGGCTCATCCACCTACACCCGACCGCCGAAGAGCCGCCCGTGCCCGGCTACGACACGTCCGGCCCGTATAGCGACGCCGCCATCGAAATCGACGTGGAGCGCGGCCTGCCGCGGCCCCGCACGGCTTGGGTGAAGGAACGCGGCCATGTCGAGGAGTATGACGGCCGCGACGTGAAGCCCGAAGATAATGGCGGCGCGACGGGCAAATATCTCGCCCGCGAATTCCCCGTCCGCCACCGTCCGCTTCGCGGAGACGGCACAGGCCCCGTCACCCAATACGAGTTCGCCAAGGCGGGCATTGTCACCAAGGAGATGATCTACGTCGCGGAGCGCGAGAACCTCGGCCGTCAGGCCATGCTCGAGAATGCGGAGGACAAGGTCGCGGGCGGAGAGAGCTTCGGTGCGGACATCCCCGCCTTCGTGACGCCGGAGTTCGTGCGCGACGAGATCGCGCGCGGCCGCGCCATCATCCCGTGCAACATCAACCATGCGGAGCTGGAGCCGCAGATCATCGGCCGCAACTTCCTCGTGAAGATCAACGCCAATATCGGCAATTCGGCTGTCGCGTCCTCGGTCGAGGAAGAAGTTGAGAAGATGGTCTGGGCTACGCGTTGGGGCGCGGACAATGTCATGGACCTGTCCACGGGTCGCAACATCCACAACACGCGCGAATGGATCATCCGCAACAGCCCCGTGCCGATTGGCACCGTGCCGAT